>JAAYTG010000181.1 GCA_012518075.1 Clostridiales bacterium
AACAAAGTTGAGTCCTTTTATCTATAGAAAAGCTTCACTTTTTAAGTGAATAGTAGCATCTTTAATAATGCAGTATCTATGCGGCTTAGGGAACTATCAAACAAACTCTATGAATAATTCAGGATTATATTAAAGAATTTGAATTAGACAGACTTATGCATACCTTCAAGATAAATGCAGGAATTCCATCCGATGCAGAACCCCTTGCTGGTTGGGAGGATCCAAAGTGTGGTCTTAGGGGACATTTTGTAGGACATTTTCTTTCAGCTTGTGCTAAATTTGCTTTTTCTGATAGAGATGAAGTATTAGAAGCAAAGGCAAATCAAATAGTAGATATTATGGAGCTATGTGCAAAAGCAAATGGTTATCTAAGTGCCTTCGAAGAAGAGGTACTTGATACCTTAGAAGCTGAGGAAAACCGAGATGTTTGGGCACCCTATTATACTTTGCACAAGATAATGCAAGGTCTAGTTGATTCTTATATATATCTGCATAACCAGAAGGCCTTAAAGCTTGCTCTAAATTTAGCCCATTATATAAAAAAACGCTTTGAGAAACTATCTTTTTGGAAGATTGATGGGATTCTTCGATGTACCAAAGTTAACCCGGTCAATGAATTCGGCGGTGTAGGGGATGTCCTTCTGACCCTGTATGAGATTAGCAGAGATTCTACAGTTCTTGAGCTGGCTAGATTTTTCCATAGGGATTATTTTATAGATAATCTAGCAGCTGGCAATGATATTCTTGAAAATCTTCATGCAAACACTCACCTTCCCATGATTATTACTGCCATGCATGACTATAAGATTAGCGGTGATGAAAAATATAGAGCTGCTTCTGAGAATTTCTATAAATACTTATCGGGAAGGACCTTTGCCAATGGAAATAGTAGCTCGAAGGCAACCCACTATGTAGAAGGTGGTGTTTCGGAAAAAGCTGAACATTGGGGAGGCTATGGGGAGCTTAATGATGCTTTGACAGGAGGCGAAAGTGAAAGTTGCTGTGCACATAATACTGAAAGGATACTAGAGCAGCTCTTTGAATGGCTTGGAAGTGTTGATATCCTAGATCATATGGAAATACTGAAATATAATGCTATACTAAATAGCGCAAGCAATAAGACAGGCCTTTCACAGTATCATCAGCCTATGGGAAGTAAGGCAGTAAAGAGATTCAGTGACAAGTATAATTCTTTCTGGTGTTGTACTGCTTCAGGGATAGAAGCTATGAGTGAACTTCAAAAGAATATCTGGTTCAAAAATGACGATAGTATACTCCTTAATAGCTTTATATCCTCCACGGTTGTTTGGGATAAAAATAAGGTGAAAATCACTCAAGAGACTGAATATCCAGATAGTTTAAGATCAACTCTCCTGGTCCAGATTGATGAACCTGCAAGGTTTAGACTGTTGCTAAAGGAAGCTTCAGTCAAAGCTATAAGAATAAACTCGCGCTATATAGAGCCAAAAAGAGAGAGTGGCTTTGTAGTTATTGAACGGGTATATAATGATAAAGATAAAATTGAAATAGAAATTGATGCTGGCCTGCATTTAGTTCCGCTCATAGGTTGTGAGGAAAAGGCAGCTCTGATGTACGGAAAGGTATTACTTGCTCAAGTAGGAGGGAATCAGTACCTGACAGGTATTTCTGATAGTAATATCAATCAAAGATTTACCAAACTTGACAAGGGAGAGTTGGAATTTGTACTAGATGATGAAGGGAAGGAAAGAAGCTTTATACCACTGTTTAGAATTGAAGAAGAGGTATATACAGTATATATGGATTTGACAGGAAGTTCCCAGGAAAAGAATAATTTCACATTTGCTAAAGATGGGAGCGCAGCATATGAATAATTTCATTTATTAATGAAAAATTATATAATAGCTAAAATTTCAACATAAAAGCAGTTTTTGATAAGTAATGGGCAATCAATGAAGAGTTTTGTATAGAATTTTAGTATATAATCATATATAAAGGGCTATATAAGATAGAAACAAGGGCACTAAAGAGTTATCCCAGCGCAAATGGCTTGTTTCAAGACATGCTGGTAGACTAATAACATATATCATAT
>JAAYTG010000182.1 GCA_012518075.1 Clostridiales bacterium
AGGTTTTATGATAAAATATATTCATATTTTGCAAAAAATGAAATCAAGCAAAGGCTGATTTTTGCGAAGTAATATATATTTTATTACACGTAACAGGAGGGATAATAAGATAATGTCGACTAAACGCATTGTTATTCTAGGAGCAGGATATGGCGGCCTGCAAGCTGCCAAAACTCTCCATAAACAGCTAAGAAAGCACCATAGTGCTGAAATAATGCTTATTGATCAAAATAGCTCCCATACATTGCTTACGGAGCTTCACCAGGTTGCAGGCGACCGTGTAGAGCCTGGCGGTGTCACAGTTTCAATGGAGCATGTACTGGAATATACTAAAGTTCAGTTTGTCAAAGATCGGATTGTCAAGGCTGATTTAAAGGCCAAAAAACTCTATTCCAATAATAAGGAATATACATTTGATTATCTTATCATGGGTGTTGGCAGTGAACCTACCTACTTTAATATAGAGGGCATGGAGGAATATTCCTTACCCCTATGGACCTTGGATGATGCAGTAAAAATCCATGGCCATATCGTCCAAATGTTTGAAAAAGCTTCAAAGGAAAAAGACTCTAAAAAGAGAAAAGAGCTTCTAACCTTTGTAGTGGGCGGCGGTGGTTTTACCGGCGTGGAGATGATGGGGGAGCTTATCGAATGGAGGAATACTCTTTGCAAACGATACCATATCTCCAGAGATGAAGTAGAGCTGGTGCAAATTGAGGCCCTTCCCACTCTGGTTCCTATACTGGATGCCAAGCTTATTGGCAAAGTGGAAAGATACTTGAAGAAAAAGGGAGTAGAGGTGCTGACAGATTCATGCATCACCAGTGTTACTGAAAATAGTCTTACTATAAACGAGGAAAAGACGATCCCTACCCGAACCCTCATATGGACCGGTGGTATCAAGGCCAAGAGCTTTGTAAAAGGTCTGGGTCTATCCCTAGGGGCTAGGGATAGAATAGTGGTCAACGAATATCTTCAAACCAAGGAGTTTCCATACGTCTATGCCATTGGCGACAATATGGAATATCAAGATAAAAATGGGCAAGTCCTACCTCCTTTAGTAGAGACAGCTGTTCAATCAGGGGAATATGCTGCTATCAATATTGCTGCTGAAATAAAAGGCTCAGAAAAGAAAAAATTAGATGCCAAACTGCATGGAGTTATGGTATCGGTGGGTTCCTTCTTTTGTGTAGCTCAACTATCGGGTATGCCCCTGCTATCAGGACTACCAGCAACTTTTATTAAGCATCTGGTCAACATGCACTATCTATTTGGAATCGGAGGACTAGAGCTTATATGGGAGTATTTAAACTATCAACTCTTCCACAAGACCAGACAATATAATTGCTTGCTCGAAACAGGAATAGGCCATATCAGACGAAGGAACTTTACCTTCTGGCTTGTACCTCTGCGCATTTGGCTAGGAGTTATGTGGCTGATGTCAGGTATCGATAAGATACAGTCAGACTGGTTGGGCGACTGGGTGGTTCTCGGACTCACTGGAGCAACCGATGCAACGGCTTCAGCCTCCGTTACCCCCCTTATAGGTGCTAGTTCTCCTGGTTGGTATGTAGCTATTGCAGAAAACATTATTATGCCCAATGCCCTCTTTTTCCAGAAGCTTATAGTTATAACCGAGATCGGGCTTGGATTGGCATTTATATTGGGTATATTTACCTTTATTGCAGCAATAGCATCCATCGCCATGCATATTAACTTTGCTCTGGGTGCAGGATTACCTCAGACCAATGGGCTCCCAGATCTCTGGTGGATTGCTGCCTCCCTTGCTATGTTTTCAGGTGCTGGAAGAGCTTTTGGCGTTGATTACTACCTAATGCCCTTCCTAAGAAATCAATTAAGATACCTGCAGAAAAACAAGAGCATCAACCCCTTAAAGGGTTGGGAGTTGTAAGCAAAGATTAAATACTATCAAAAAGGGGCTATCCCATAGGCCGGTAGAAAACCAGCTGGGACAGCCCTTTTATATTTTGCAGTCCTTCCTAGGCCTATACTTCCTTGCAAAAAAATAAGCTATTAATCAGTTAATAACTGATTAATAGCTTATTGTAAACCTAGTTTCAGCTGGCAGATATATTAGTTAATTCCAAAGGCAATCCATGCTTTCTAAAGACTTCCTTGGCCTTTTCTAGCTCCTGGCTGCTAGGTACCGAAACACCCTTTAGAGGATATTCATAGCCTAGCTCCTCCCACTTATAGGCCCCCATTTCATGGTAGGGAAGAATATCCACCAGCTCTATATTATCATAGTCTGTAAGCATTGTGGCTAGTCTTTCAAGATCCTCAGGGTCATCGGTATAACCTGGTATAATGACATATCTAATCCAAACTGGTTTGCCTATATCCCTTAGATGATCTAGAAAAGCTATTATCTTCCGAGTGCCTACCCCGGTAATTTCCCGATGCTTTTCCTCTACCACATGCTTTATGCTAAGGAGAACCAAATCTGTAACCTCAAGGAGATCCCCCGCCTTGTCCACATCCACAAAGCCAGAAGTATCTATAACGGTATTGAGGCCCATGGCGCGAACCTGAGCAAATAACTCTTTAACAAATTCCGCCTGCATTACAGGCTCGCCTCCTGTTACAGTGATTCCTCCACCAGAATTCTTCATGAATAATTCATATTTTTTTATATCCCCCATCAACTCATCCACGCTTACCTCATTACCTGCCTTGGGATCCCAAGCATCCCTATTATGACAGTATATACACCTTAGAGGACAGCCCTGCATAAAGACAACATACCTTATGCCGGGGCCGTCTACGGTACCCATGGTTTCAATGGAGTGTATTCTACCCTTTATGCTCATTTTATTTATCAAAACCCTTCAAAAAACGTACGTTTTATTACATCTTCCTGTTGCTCCCTAGTAAGCTTTATAAAGTTAACAGCATATCCTGAAACCCGTATGGTCAGTTGTGGATATTTTTCTGGATGTTCCATGGCATCCAATAAGGTTTCACGTTCAAATACGTTTACATTCATATGATGTCCCCTCTTTTGGAAGTAACCATCCAGCATAGATACCAAATTCTTCTTCCTGGTCTCCATATCCCGTCCCATAGCCTTGGGAACTATGGAGAAGGTATAGGATATACCATCTTCTGCATATCTATAAGGGAGTTTAGCCACCGAACTTAAGGAAGCAATAGCTCCTTTTTTATCCCTACCATGCATGGGGTTTGCTCCCGGTGCAAAGGGATCTCCAGCCTTCCTACCATCTGGTGTGTTGCCGGTCTTTTTACCATATACTACGTTGGAAGTGATGGTCAGAATAGATAGGGTAGGTTTACTATTTCTATAGGTCCTTTGCTTTCTTAGCTTTCTCATAAAGTCCTCTACCAGAGAGGTAGCAAGATCGTCTACCCTTTCATCATTGTTTCCAAACATGGGGTATTCCCCTTCGATTTCAAAGTCCACTGCCAATCCTTCTTCATTACGGATGGGCTTAACTTTAGCATATTTTATTGCACTTAGAGAATCTACCACTACTGACATACCAGCAATACCGCAGGCCATAGTTCTAAATACCTCCATATCATGCAGTGCCATCTCTAAAGCCTCATAGCTATATTTGTCATGCATGTAATGAATGATATTAAGAGCCTTTATATAGACCCTCGCTAGCCATTCCATTACCTCATCAAATCTTTCCATAACTTCATCGTAATCCAAGTATTCAGAGGTAATAGGTTTAAAGTGAGGTGTAACTTGCATTCCCAACTTTTCATCCTTGCCACCATTGATAGCATACAAGAGCGCCTTTGCTAGATTTGCTCGGGCCCCAAAGAACTGCATCTGCTTACCCGTCCTCATGGCGGATACACAGCAAGCGATGGAATAGTCATCTCCCCACAGAGGTCTCATTATATCGTCATTTTCATATTGGATTGAACTAGTCTCAATGGACATCTTGGCACAGTATTCTTTAAAATTCTCGGGCATTGCCACAGACCATAGTACTGTCATATTTGGTTCTGGCGCAGGCCCTAAATTAGCCAAGGTATGAAGGAATCTAAAGGAATTCTTGGTTACAAGAGTTCTACCATCCAAGGTCATACCTCCGATGGCTTCTGTCACCCAAGTGGGGTCACCGCTGAAGAGTTCATTGTACTCTGGGGTTCTCAAAAATCGCACCAGTCTCAGCTTAATAACAAACTGATCGATTAGCTCCTGGGCTTCCTCTTCTGTCAAAGTTCCCTCCGCCAAATCCCTCTCTATATATACATCCAGGAATGTAGATACTCTACCCAGGCTCATGGCTGCTCCATTTTGTTCCTTTATTGCTCCTAAAAAACCAAAATACAGCCACTGTATAGCTTCATTAGCATTTTTTGCAGGCTGAGAAATATCGTAACCGTAACTTTCAGCCATAACCTTTAATGCCTTCAAAGCCTTTATCTGCTCTGTAGTCTCCTCACGCTGACGTATGATTTCATCCTCCATCCAAGGAGTATCTAGTAGTTCTAATTGCCTCTCCTTCTCTCGTATCAATCGATCCACTCCATATAGGGGAACACGGCGATAATCTCCTATTATCCTTCCTCGTCCATAAGCATCGGGTAATCCGGTAATGATACCCGCTTTTCTGGCCCTTCTTATCTCAGGTGTATAAGCATCAAATACGCCCTGATTATGGGTTTTACGATATTCTGTAAAAATCTTTTCTACCTCAGGATCAAGCTTGTAACCATAAGCATCGCATGCGTTTTTTACCATGCGTATACCACCAAAAGGCATAATAGCCCTCTTTAAAGGTTCATCGGTCTGAAGCCCTACGATGGTTTCCAGCTCCTTGTCTATATATCCGGGGCCATGGGAAGTAATGGTAGAAACGGTTTCAGTATCGATATTCAAAGTACCGTTCCTCTCATTTTCCTCCTGTAATAGCTTTGAGGTCTTGTCCCACAGCTTTTTAGTTCTTTCAGTAGCTTCTGCTAAAAAGGAATCATCCCCCTCATAGGGTTTATAATTCAACTGAATAAATTCCCTGACGTCAATTTCGGACCTCCAATATCCTTCCGAAAAACTTCTCCATGCATCCATTCAAAATCAGCTCCTTATCGGTATTTTTGTATAATATTGATTAAAGGCCTCTAAGTTGAAGCTCTTTTTTACCAGTGTATTCACATATTCGTAATTGCTATCAATACAACAATTACCTCAGATTATATATATACCCAACCATTTTACTAGGAAAACAAGAAATATTTTCTATAATACCTACTATATTATTTTAACCAAAAAAAGATAAAATAGCAGTAACAAATGATACCACTGCTATTTTATATAATACACATTATCTTATTATAGATAGTAGATTTATGGATTTTTTCATAAATCTAGCTAAAAACTTATATTGGAATAATTCTCCCAATGTTTCTATCTTTCTTAAAAAGATTCCTCCTATATGGTCTTAATCTAATGCTAGGGCTTTTTATATAAATCTACAATTAGAATCCTATTTATTCTTCCATGAGGAATAAATTAGACCTATGCCTATAATAATTATAAGGCTAGGCCAGAAAACATTTTTAAGGAGTTTCCACAAAAAGGGAAACAATCCGCCTATTAGGGCTACCATGCCAACTATTACTAGGACTGCACCTAGAATAATCATAATCTTAGATTTGTCCAACGGCTGAGAGGTATCAACAAACTCAACAAATTCTTGCTTCTGATTATAGGGTCTTTGTGGTACTATAATAGCGGCTATAATATATATTAATAACCCTACCCCAAAGGAAGGTATGGAAACTATAGCCCATATCAACCTCACCAAAGTCACGTCTATATTAAAGTATTCAGCAAGGCCACCGCAGACACCCGCCAGCATCTTTTGATCTGTCGAGCGATACAACTTATTATTCATCATCAAACCCCCTATGCTTAAATTAGAAGAATCATACACGCTTATATTTTAATTATACCATATTTACAACTATGATGATATTTAAAATTTCTCAATTAAGATGGTTTTTCTCTTTGTCATGTTAGAAAAGACCCATAAAACCATTTATCCCATGGACTTTAACCCTTAAATAGAGTAGACTTTAAGCCTTATAATAAACAGGAAATTTTTGATAAATAATTATTGCCCCTAAGCTTAATATAGGGTACAATTAAACCACTATTTTAATTAGTGAAGAAAGAGGTGTCTTCCCATGGAAGAAAATAAGGATATATTGATTTTTATAAATGAAGATGATGAGGAAATAAAAATGGAGATCTTGGATTACTTCCATTTCCAAGACCAGGAGTACGTTTTACTGGCCCCTGTAGATGGTGAATGTACTTGTCAACACTGCGACTGCTCTGAGCAAGAACTTTACATAATGAAGGTTGTAATTAATGGTGAGATGGAGGAATTTCACCCAGTGGAAGAGGAAAAGTTGGAAACCCTCATACAAGCCATAGAGCTCCTCTATGATGAGCAAGCCGAAGAGGACGAAGATGGGCTAGAACTAGAGGATTAGTTTTAAATCATTACAGATGAAATCAAAGAGTACCTTATGTTTGACACCAAGATGATCATTATGTAACTATATATTAAAAAGGAAACCACTTGGTCCAAGGGAAGCCCTCCAACCAAGTGGTTTCTCTAGTTAGCATCCTACAAAAAATAGATCAACTAAGAAATTATAGGTCTACTGCTCTATAGGCTTATATCAACAGATAATGTGTCTATACCTGTCAGCTCCAAGCTTCGCTCATCCGGCTGGCTTATACCTGCGAATATGGTAAAGCTGTCGCTATCAATATACCTATCCCCATTGTCATCCACTATGGTCATAGCCTTATTTCGTACTGTAAATTCAACAGTGGTGCTTTCACCCTTCTTTAGATGAATCCGTTTAAATCCACATAGACTATGATTGGTAACTGCAAAGTTCGATTTATTGTCCTTAATATAAAGCTGGACTACTTCATCGGTATCGTATTCGCCTATATTTTCAATCTCCACTGATAGCTCTATATCGCTTTCCTTAGTTACATCATTTATTACCTTTAGGTTATTTAGCTTAACCTTGCTATAGGTTAAACCATATCCAAAGGGGTATAGAGGCTCTGTTTCCATATAGCGATAAGTTCTTCCCTTCATGGAGTAATCAGTAAACTCGGGAAGTCCTTCTAAGCTCTTATAGAATGTTACAGGCAATTTTCCTGCAGGTGAGAAGTCTCCAAATAAGCATTCTGCAATTGCTTGGCCGCCCCTTGCTCCTGCATACCAGGTGTGGATAATTGCATTACAATTCTCATCAGCAAAGTTTATGCTCATAGCGCTACCTGTTGCTAAAAGTAGTATTGTGGGCTTACCTACGGCTACTACTTTCTCTAAGAGCATTTGCTGTACCTCTGGCAGATTCAGGTCTAATTTATCCCCAGAAGCTGCATGGTTACCAGTATCCCCTTCTTCACCCTCTAAGGTCTCATCCAGTCCTAGACAAAGAACTACAACATCACTATGTTCAGCTACAGTCAATGCCTCGGCTAACCTATCATGTTTTTGGGCTAGAGGTTCAACCTTATCTTTGATAATATGGCAACCCTCAGAGTAGTAAACTCGAATATCATCATCTTTAACATGATCCTGTATACCTTCAAGCATAGTTATATATCTGGAAGGTGTTCCGTAATAGTTTCCTTTTAAGGCTAAGCGACTATTAGCGTTAGGACCAATAACCCCTATAGACTTAATCTTGCTCTTATCTAGAGGCAACAAACCATCATTCTTTAATAAGACCAGGCTCTTTCTGGAAGCCTCTAATGAAACCTGGTTATGCTCCTCTGAATCAACTACAGAATATGGAATATTATCATATTCACAATCATCATCAAACATTCCCAGTTTAATTCTAGCTGCAAACAACCTTATAGCAGCCCGGGTTATATCCTCCTCGGTAATTAAGTTTTCTTCTAATGCTTGTAGTATATGGAGGTACATATTTCCACAGTTCAAATCACAACCGGATTTGAGGGCTAATGCCACTGATTCTGGTGCAGTAGATGTTACAAAATGTCTTGTATGGAAGTCCCTTATAGCCCAACAATCTGATACCACATGGCCTTCAAAATTCCACTTTTCTCTTAATATATCTCTAAGTAGGGTATAGCTTCCACAGCATGGCTCACCATTTGTCCTATTGTAAGCACCCATAACACTTTCAACCTCAGCCTCAACTACGCAATCTTCAAAGGCTGGAAGATATGTTTCCCACATATCCTTATCATTGGATATGGCATCGAATTCATGTCTAAGTGCTTCCGGTCCACTATGAACCGCAAAATGCTTAGCACAGGCCGCAGACTTTAGGTATTTTCCGTCCCCTTGAAGACCGTTGATAAAGGCTACCCCCAGCCTTCCTGATAGATATGGATCTTCACCATAGGTTTCATGGCCTCTTCCCCATCTTGGATCTCTGAAGATATTTACATTGGGAGACCAAAAAGTTAGTCCCTTGTATATATCATGATCCCCATGCTTTATGGCTTCATTGTATTTCGCCCGGCCTTCTGTTGCAATAATATCAGCAATCTTCTCTAGAAAATCTTCGTCAAACATTGCTGCCAATCCGATTGCTTGGGGGAACATTGTAGCATTGCCCCCTCTAGCCACTCCATGTAGTGCCTCATTCCACCAGTTATAGGCAGGAATATTAAGTCGCTCTATTGCTGGTGCATCATATCTCAGCTGTGATGCCCTCTCTTCTATGGTCATCTGTTCCACTAATTGCCGCGCTCGCTCTTCGGCCTGCTGAGTAGTCATTCTTTTACTCATCTTCTACCATCCTTTTATACTTATTTTTGTGTCCCTAAGAACAGTTAAGATTTAAGCTTCATATCTCTACTATTTGTAGGAAAACCACTTCCAATTCTTAATCTACATTCATAGTTTTAAATAAGTCTTTTAAGCTAGGATAGATACTTCTGAATGTCTCATATCTTTCCTCATATAGTGCTACAATTTCCGGATCTGGTTCAACTGTTTCTTTGACCTTTACTACCTTTTCTGCGATTTCTTCTACAGAGCTATATCGACCGCATCCAACTGCTGCAAGCATAGCACCACCCAATGCAGGTCCTTCTTCTACTTCCAGAATATCCACCTTTAGATTTAGGACATTGGCAAGTATTCTTCTCCAAAGAGGACTCTTAGCTCCTCCGCCGCACATATTGGTTCTTTCAATCTTAATACCTAGAGATTTAGCAATCTCGTAGGAATCTCTCATAGCAAATATAACTCCTTCCATCATAGCAAGAGTCATATCTTCCCTGGAGGTCTCCATAGTCATACCAATAAAGGTCCCTCTGGCATTAGGATCATTATGAGGAGAACGCTCTCCCATCAAGTATGGAAGGAAATATACATTGTTTTTGCCAAGTTCCTTGATCTTTTCCTGTTCTCCCGCAAAGTCAGTAGTATTTAAGATGTCTTCCATCCACCACTTGTTACAGGAAGCGGCACTTAAGACAACTCCCATCAAATGGTAATTTCCATCTGCATGGGCAAAAGAGTGAAGAGCATTGTTCTTATCTACCCCAAATTTTTCACTGGAGATAAAGATGGTCCCGGAGGTTCCAACGGAGATATTACATTTTCCTTCTCCGACTGTTCCCGTTCCAACTGCAGCACCTGCATTATCTCCTGCTCCTGCCACAACCTTCACATCTTTGCTTAAGCCAAACTCCTCGGCTATCTCTTCTTTAACTGTTCCTACAACTTCGTAACTCTCATATAAGCTAGGAAGCTGATCTTCAGTCACTCCACAGATTTCCATCATCTCTTTTGACCAGCATTTGTTCTTAACGTCAAATAATAAGGTTCCAGATGCATCTGAAGGATCAGTACAATGCACACCGGTTAATTTATAAGCAATATAATCCTTTGGTAGCATAATCTTAGCTATACGATTAAAGTTTTCCGGTTCATGCTTCCTCATCCATAATATTTTTGGTGCTGTAAATCCAGCGAAAGCAATATTGGCTGTGTACTCCGATAGTTTATCTGTCCCAATCTCTTTGTTTAGATACTCTGTCTCCTGGGCTGTCCTATTATCATTCCATAGTATAGTAGGACGAATAACATTGTCATCTTTGTCTAAAACTACCAGACCATGCATTTGCCCACCAAAACCAATACCTTCGACTTCCTTCTTATCTATATCTGCGATCAGTTCTCTTAAGGCGTCCTTGGTCTGCTCATACCAGTCCTCTGGATTTTGCTCAGCCCAACCCGTTCTCGGAAAACTGATGGAATAATCTCTGGATACACTTTTTTTAATAACTCCGTCTTCGCTCATCAACAATAGTTTTACCGATGATGTACCTAAATCAATTCCAATAAAATACATGAAGCACCTCCTGCAAATTATTCCAAATCAGCCACTGTGCTAGTTGTTCCTATAGTCATAATTAGCTATTGATCAGTGGTCTAAATAACAACCTTCAATAGCTAATTATGCCTACAATTGGAACTATTAAACCAGCACAATATGCTGTATCATTTTATTTATCCAGTAGCTTACATGATATACCCTATTATCTAAAGAGTATATTGTTTATGATGCCCTCTAGATACTCTTGTCTACCAGAGCCAGGAAGTTCAGGAGCCCCCATCTTCTCGGCGTATTCGGCAAGTTCTTCTAGAGTTGCTTCGCCATTTTTGATCTTTAATCCTATTCCGCTATTGAAGCTGGAATATCTTTCTTCTACAAACTTATCAATTCTACCATCTTCTATTATCTCAGCAGCTTTGATAAGGCCTAAAGCAAAAGTATCCATTCCCAAGATAAAGCCATAGAACATATCTTCAAATGTATAGCTTGGACGACGATTCTTTGCATCAAAGTTGAAGCCTCCATTTTTTAGCCCGCCGGCTTTTAGAACTTCGTACATGCACAAGGTTGCCTCATATACATCGAAGGGGAACTGGTCTGTATCCCAACCTAAGAGGTAGTCACCCTGGTTGGCATCAATGCTGCCTAGCATGCCATGCATTGCGCTAACACGTAGCTCATGCTGGAAAGTGTGACCTGCTAAGGTAGCATGGTTTGCTTCTATGTTCATCTTAAAGTCTTTATCAAGACCGTGCTCTTTTAGGAAAGCAATTGATGTAGCAGCATCAAAATCATATTGATGTTTTGTGGGCTCTTTTGGCTTTGGCTCAATATAGAAGTCACCTTCAAAGCCAATGCTTCTTCCATATTCTACTGCCATCTTCATTAACTTTGCTATATTATCCAACTCGAATTTCATATCGGTATTTAGCAAAGTCTCATAGCCTTCTCTTCCACCCCAAAATACATAGCCTTTACCGCCTAGTTTCACAGTTAGATCTAAAGCCTTCTTAATCTGTGCCGCAGCAAAGCAATAAACATCTGCTGAGTTACTGCTACCTGCTCCGTTCATATATCTTGGGTTAGTGAAAGCATTTGCTGTACCCCAGAGAAGTTTCTTACCGGTAGCATCCATCTTTTCTTTAATATAGTCGGTGATTTCATCTAAGCGCGCATTAGTTTCAGCCAAAGTATCCGCTTCCGGCACTAGGTCAACATCATGGAAACAGAAATACTCTATTCCTAGTTTTTCCATAAACTCAAAGCCCGCATCCACTTTAGCCTTTGCATGTTCCATGGTACCTTCTTCTGCACCAAAGCTCTTATCGGCAGTTCCTACACCAAACATATCGGCACCTGTTGCACAGAGATTGTGCCACCATGCCATAGCAAAGGGAAGATGCTCCTTCATGGTTTTACCCATAATTACCCTATCGGCATCATAGTACTTAAATGCCAAAGGATTGTCACTATTTGGTCCTTCATACTTTATTTTAGGGATATTTTTAAAATATTCAGTCATGATATACCTCCTCATTTATTATTATATTATTTTATATAAGTATATCCTAAAAACTAACATTAAACTCGCCATCTATTGCCTATTGTTTATCAAAAATTGCTATTTCTTTCTCGTATTCTTTTTTTTTCTTGTATTCAGTTGGTGTACATCCATTGTTCTTTTTAAATACCCTATTAAAAGTTTGGATGCTATTAAAACCTGACATAAAAGCTACCTCTGTTATAGGGACATCAGCATCCAGCAGGTATTCCTCAGCTTTTATAACTCTAACTGCATTCAGGTACTCATTAAATGTCACACCTGTTGTATCTTTGAAAAATCGAGTAAAATGATAAGGACTATAATGTGCTACCTTTGCCACATCTGCCAGTGTTAATTTCTTATCGTAATTTGAGTTTATATAGGCTAGTACCTTATCCAATCTCTTAAGACGACTAATCTGCCGATTTTTCTCCCGGGATGAAAAGGTTTCAATGGGCAATTGTCTAACCAGTATTACCATAAGATCAAATAACCGTGCCTTTAAAGCCATTTGATATCCTTCTCTTTTGTCCCTATACTCTTCAAGAATAGATAGAATTTGTTCTTCCATATCTTTATAGGCATAGTTCTTATTATTCCCTTTGGGCTTCTCCCAGCTTTTTATCAATGGTTTTACAAATTGACCCTCTCGCAAAACCGAAGAAAAAGAGCCAAAGGAAGATAGCCCAAACTGTATTATAACGGATTTATTGGGTTCAGCAGGAGAAACAAAATGATGGACATTTCTCCGACCGATAATAAATATATCCTTAGGTTCTAATAAGTATGTTTTATTATTAAGCCCTACTTGCATGTGGCCATCAATCATATATACAAGCTCAATCTCGTGATGCCAATGAGGAGCAAATTGTAAGTTTTCATGAAGTTCTAGGCAAAAAGGGAAATCAGGTTCTAGTTGGTTTTTTTGATGCATTGCTATCATATAAGTTACACCACCTATGTATATATGCACAGTCTTGCCATTTTGATTATATAATGATTGTATATAAGTTGCAAGCCTTAATCTTACGTTTTCCCTTCTCTAGCCAAAGAGGAGATAATAATTATCTAATTTTATTCTTCAGCCTAATACTATTTAGGTATCTAGATCTGTAAAAACAAGATAGAGCTAGCCATTGATGCCACTGTAGGCAATAATAGCTAGCTCCTTCATTATTTACTCCTGGCTGCTTGCAAATTGAGCCAAGTTTTCCACATCTTTTAGCATATTATGAACGCTGTCCTTATGGACAAGAAACTCCGCGTTTCCGCCCCTAAATACAGCATAAAAATCATTATCGTAGGGCACATAACTAATATGAACCTCTCTATTGCTTCCCTTATTCAGGTAGAAGGTGGTCTTGATTTCTGGCCTTTCTATCAGTTCCTCAGTATTTTCAGCGTCAACTATAATACCGATAACGCTCTGGTAAACCGGTGTAAAGGATTCTTTCTCCACTTCCTTACCATCTATCATATAGGTAGTAATAACTTCATCCTCTTCATCCTCATTTTCAGCCTCTTGGGTCTCACGGCTTAAGGTTAGGGTATAAGACTTGCCTCGCCCCTCTATCTCAAGTTTGTCAACATTTTCAATATTGACGATATAGGCAAACTTCTCTACAAGGTCAAAGGGCTTCACATGGGCAAATTCTATATTGCTCTTTTTCATGCCATAGACAGAATCCGTATCCAGGGTCCTAAAGTAAATCTTATCCTCATCGTATTCATTACCAAAGAGTAGGTGAAGAGTATTCTCACTATCCTTAATGATAAGCTCTAGGGAAGGATCTTCTAGTCCATACTTAGCAAAATCCTCAACCCCATCTTCTACAAAGTCCTCAATGGATAAGGCAGGCATACCATCTATCAGCTCTTGAAATCTATTTCCAGATACTCCCATGGGCTCCTTATAAGGCTGGGGCATATACCATGCACCAATACCAAATTGAGTCTCTTCATCAGACTGAGCATTGTTCCTCTTAATTTCAATAGGTCTGTCGTCCCCTTTATCTACTATAAAATATGTTACATCTTGAGAGTTAATAGCGGGTAGGCTCCTATCCCTCACATCAGAGAGGGTATAGAGAAAATGCTGCCCATGATTCATCCATACCTCATATACCTTGGGGTCCCCTTCCATCATTAGATAATAGGTGTTGCCGGAAGGAGTCCTATCTCCCAGATAGAGTATCTGCTTTGAACCATCTTTCAGGGTAGCCTGGGCTACAGCCTGAGGTTCTTCTAATCCATAGGCCGCCAAATCATCAGGCCTTTCTTCCTCGATAACTCTCTCAGCTTGAAGGCTAGCGAAACTATAGGCTATATCGTCTACACTCATCTGCTTTAATTCTATCTCATGGGGATATTCCACTTCCCACATAGATTTTGTAACCTTTTGCTTCTCTCCATCCTTCTCTTCTTCTACTTCTTTCTCTACCTTGTTAAAGGTTAGTTCTCCATTGATTGATTTAAGCTCCATTTTAGTGATTTCATTTTTGTCAAAATCCAGTATAGTAACCTTTTCGCTTTGAGGTTCTTCTGTTTCAGGTTCTGGTCTATTGGCAAGAAAAAGGTATGATCCTGCCAATAGACCTAACACTATCACTAATATAATAATGTTCTTGGATTTGCTCATAGGTGTCTCCTCCTCAGCCACATTACTAATCCTGCCCCTAGAATAATTAGTGGGATAAGGATAACAGTTATGCCGGCAATGACCAATTTTTGGAATGCGTTAATTGTCAAATAACTACTGGTCAAGCTCTTGGGCCTGATAGAGATACTCTCTTGCTCATCCTGTAACCAATTGAGACCGTTTAAGACAAAGTCAGCATTGCCTATGCTAGCAAACTGTGGGTTTAGAAACTCTGCATCTCCCACTACCACTAGCTTGGTTTCATCATAAGCATTTTCTTCTTCATTCCATTCATTATCCTCTATGGCTACTGCCACATTGAAGGGGCCTTGCGGATCTCCTTCTTCCTTTTCAAGGATTTCGGATGATAAATCCTTTTTCCCCCAAGCATCATCGCTGGTTACAAGTAACGGTTTAATCTCTATGCTTCTCTTCTTTATGTCCAACTCTTCAATGCCTTGGGCCCCTATAGTCAATACCTGCATCTTATTTGTCCGCATAGGACTAATAATATCATGGGTCTCCAGCTTGGGTACTATCCAAGCGGGGCTTTGGAAATAATGGTTTCTATCTCCCTCTATTATCAAGGATTTGTTTAGGGCGACCCCATAGCTCTTAAATAGACTATCAAAATTGGGCATCTCTTCTTCCACAACGTCCATAAAGAACATTGCTCGCCCATTATTATTAAGAAATTCTCTGATTTTCTCTTCTTCCTCACTAGTAATATCTCTTTGAGGGGCTATTACCATAAGGATAGTTGCATCAGACGGTACACTCTCCTCAGTTAAAAGGGATAGGGGTTTGATCTCGTAATTCTCTAGTTCCATCTGCTGCTGAAGCTGAAAAGGTAGGGTCTGCTCCAAATGTCCTTCCAAAGTATAGATGGTGGGCAATTCATCGGCTATCACATATTGGATAGCACTGGTAACCCTCTGCTCCACCGCCAAGGATTCTGGGTAGCTATTCCCATATTGGTCAGAGCTTATATTGAACAGATCATAATAATCGATTACCTTGTACTTATCGTTGCTTTCTACAATATAGCTGCCTTCCCTAAGGTCAGTTCCATCCTTGGTATATTGATTTGCAAAGGTAGGATTCTTTACAGGGTCAATATATGTGATGGAGATATTTTTGTTAATCCTTCTATATCTTTGCAGTATTTCGTCAAAAGTGGGGTTTTCCTGACCCGCCTTATATAAGCCAATGATTCGAATTTCTTGGTCCAGATTCTCCAGTAATTTTTCGGTCTGGTCCGATAGAGAAAACATGCGGTTCTCAGTCAGATCTATTTTATAGGGAATCTGTCCTACTACCAGGTTAACAACTACCAGAATCGCTAAAACAAAAGCTGTCAGCAGGGTAGCATATCCACCATATTTAAATTTTTTGTCCTTAAAGGAATCCATGATTTTTTTCTTGTCTGCCTTTTTATCTGTCTTTTTCACCCTTATTCCCCCCTTAACTCCACCGTTTACTCTCAAGCACTCTTACCGTTAAAAAGACAAAAGCTGCTGAGAAGGTAATATAATATACTATTGGACCTAAGCTTAATACGCCCAACTGAAACTCTTCATAGCGTTTTAATAATGAAAACCACTCAAACACCCTTACAATAATACCATCAAAGAAGTAGGTGTCCGCAAAGAAATAAGCTGCAACTATAATAGCTGCTCCTACCAGAGTGGTAGCAATGCCTACATAAATATTCTTTGTATTGAAGTAAACAAAGGCTCCAGCTGCCACAGCTAGAATAGCGGCAAAGATAATGCCAGAAACTCGATCTGTAGGAAGCCCTTGGACAACCCAATCCAGTATCCACATAAAGAGCAATGCAGTAAAGGTTGTTACAGCAGATATAACCTGATTATCCGTCAGAGAGGATACAAATAAACCGATGGATATAAAAGCAGAACCCAGTAACAGGAAGCCTACATATCCCCCCATTATCTCCCAAACAGCTATATTGCCAAAGAAGGACATAATTATTGGATACAGGCAAGTAATCAGCAAAGTAAGGACAAACACTGTTACTGCCGCAAAATATTTACCTAATACTATGCCCGATAGACTAAGAGGGCTAGTAAGCAAGAGCTGGTCAGTTCTTTGCCTCTTATCATCTGGCATAAGTCTCATGGTTAGAACAGGCACTACTATCAGGAAAATAAAGGTTATTTCCCCTAGTACCGCATTGTAGTTGGGGCTAGCTCTAAAGATATTTGTCATAGCAAAGAAGAATCCCGCTAGCAAAAGGAAAAATCCCATAAAAATAAAACCTGTAGATGAAGTAAAGTAAGCTCTTAATTCACGTTTATATACCGCTAACATATTAGGACACCTCCCCATTCTCCTGAGTAGTTACCTGTAAGAAAATATCCTCTAGGGTAAGATCCATAGATTTCATCTGAAGTATAGGATATCCTGCACGGCTCAATGCATTGAAGACCGGTCTTCGAACATCTATATCCTTTTCAGCCTCTATCCAAACATCAATAGTGTCAGGCTCCTTGATCCCTTGGGCCTCAACATACTTTATACCAGCTACATCCCGGAGGACCTTTATAGCTTGCTTCTCGGAGGAAGCTATTCTTAGAGTCATCTTACTGCTATCCCCTAATCTTCTGGATAGGTTATCCGGTGTATCACTGGCTACTATCTTGCCCTTATTTATAATAATCAATCGTTCACACACTGCACTCACTTCGGGCAGTATATGGGAGCTTAGTATGATGGTATGCTGTTTGCCCAGATCTTTGATAAGGTTTCGGATCTCAATTATCTGCTTGGGATCCAAACCAACTGTAGGTTCGTCCAGAATGAGAACTGATGGCTTCCCTACTAGTGCTTGGGCCAGCCCTACCCTTTGTTTATAACCTTTGGATAGGTTTTTGATAAGACGATTTTGAACATCGGTTATCTTGACCAGTTCCATTATCCTTTCCATATCCTGCTTTTTGTTCTTGATGTCTGCCTTCTTGATTTCAAACACAAAGTCAAGATACTCATTGACCGTCATATCTACATACAATGGAGGAAACTCTGGTAAGTACCCGATACGTTTCTTTACTTCCTCGGGATTGTCCAAAATATCGTATCCATCCACTGAGACGGTGCCTTCAGTAGCAGAAATATAGCCTGTTATGATATTCATGGTAGTGGATTTCCCTGCTCCGTTAGGCCCGAGAAAACCTACTACTTCACCTTCGTTGACAGTAAAATTCACATTGTCAACGGCTACATGTTGCCCAAACCGTTTTGTAACGTTTTGAATTTTTATCAATTACTCTCCCCCCGTTTCTGCATTTTTACCAACATTGAATATCCACAATTATATATTACTTCGATTATTATAGCAAAGTTTTTTAAATAAAATATGAATAAAGTGTTAACATTGGAAGGTCTACTTTCCCTTTATTGTACAAAAAGAGATAGGAACCAAAACTTTGGTTCCTATCTGTCTTTTTTTATTCAGAGTTTATAACCTCTATAATGACTAAGCCTACTCCTTGTGCTGTCTCTTCCTGACGTCCTATCCCTTCCTCTATAATGTTTAATTATTTCTAAATATATCTCTATCTTTAGATTACATTTTGCTTAAAAAACTTTATTGATTTTGCTCAAAACAAATTCTATTGATATGCCTTCCGATATTTGAAGCTTTAAGGACAA
>JAAYTG010000183.1 GCA_012518075.1 Clostridiales bacterium
ATAGATATTGTCGTTGCTGCCATCAAGACTGGCCAATCTGTGGAATACATACCTTTCTTTTTCTAATTAAAATTCATGACAGTTATATTAAGGTTGCATTCCGTGATATAGCATGCACATAAATATAATTATCACCACCTTTTTAGGCATGCTAGGTCCGAAATTCCATAGATACTAGATTACTTTTCCCACACCCATACCGTCATCTCACCAGGTTCACGGTTGACCCATGCATAGTATGGTACGAAGGTAAGATCAGCGGGCTCATATTGAGTGCAAGGATTAGCCATATATAATTCTTTACCCCAATCCTCTTCCTTGACTCTTTCACCCTTAGCAGTTATAACATTAACCCTGTCTAGTAGGTCTTCTTGGAAGGATACCACTAATGCTGCATCCTTTGGCAAAACTAAAGTCTGAAGATTAGGCCCATTGTCTACCTCTTCCAAGCAATATACTATGGGGCCGTTTTGAATCGCTACTCTTCCTACATTGGCTCTGACCAATGGATTTGATCTCATCCTTACCGGCTCCATAGGAAGGTCCACTTCAATCCGATCGCCATCTTGCCAGCTACGCGTGATTATGGCATAACTATCTACTATTACACCAGCAATATCTATCTGCTGACCATTAACGGATACCTTGGCATCACTGCACCAGCCTGGAATACGAAGTCCCAGACCAAAGTCCTTTGATCCATCTAAATTAATATCAATGGAAACCTTTCCATTCCATGGATAGTTTGTCTTTTGAGTTAGCCCTACTTTGATTCCGTCCATCTCTACCTCTGTATTGTTGCCAATATATAAATGAGTATATATTGTATTATCCTTTACTCCGTAGATATAGTGCCCTAATGAAGCCAATAATCTGGCAATGTTGGGGGGACAACAAGCACATGCAAACCATTTTTGACGAACAGGCTTAACATGCTCCATATTGCCATTCTTTGCACAAGCTTCTGGGTTAACCTCCAAAGGATTTACATAGAAGAAACGCTTGCCATCTAGAGACATTCCACTGATTACTCCATTGTATAGGGCCCTTTCCATCACATCCCCATATTCTCCCTTTGGTTCAACCTCTAGCATTCTATTAGCAAAGAATACTAATCCAATGGCAGCACAAGTCTCGGCATATACTGTATCGTTAGGTAAATCATAATCAAAGGAGAAAGCTTCTCCGTGAGCTTGAGAGCCAATAGCACCCGTTATATACATCCTCTTATATACGATATTATTCCACAATCTACGGCAGGCCTCTAATAGCTTTTCATCGCCGGTTTCCATTGCTACATCTACCATAGCTGCATACATATATACAGCTCTTACTGAGTGGCCTACGGCCTGGCTTTGCTCTCTTACTGGCAAATGGGATTGATCATACTCTGGTCCCCTTCTACGATGACCTGGCCAATGTTCTGTTTTGCCTCTTTTCTCCCATTCTATGTCAAAATAATAGGGTCTTTTCCCACGCTCATCCAAAAAATACTTTGCTAAATCTAGGTATGTTTTGTTTTTTGTTGCTCTAAAGAGTTTAATAAGTGCTAATTCTATTTCTTGATGACCTGAATAGCCTTTTAATTTGTCTTCTTCAGGTCCAAATACGGTATCAATATGATCGGCGAATTTGCATACTATATCTAATAATTTTCTTTTGCCTGTTACATTATAATATGCAACAGCTGCTTCTATCATGTGTCCTGCACAATAGAGTTCATGGCATTCTTTAAGATTTGTCCATCTGTTTTCCAATCCATTAATTATATAATAGGTGTTTAGATATCCATCTTCTTGTTGAGCTCTCCCAATAAGATCGATAATCTCATCGGCCTCTTTTTCAAGCTCTGGGTCAGGATGGTTCTCCAAGCTATAGGCTACGGCTTCTAACCATTTTGCCACATCGCTGTCCTGAAAAACCATTCCATAGAACTCACCTTCCTCTTCTCCAGCTGCTATGCGGAAATTCCGAATAGCATGACTGGGATCTGCATCAGCCACATTGTCATTCAATGCATCTCTTTGGTAGGGAATAACCACATCCCTCACTAGTGCGTCATACTTTGACCAAAAAACATCATTGATTTTAGCTTTTAACCTATTCATTTGCACAGCTCCTTATATATCATATTTTTTGATAATTAATTGGCATATATTTTGCTTTGTTCCTCAGTCAATTGCTAAGTTGCCATTGTCATATTTTAATCTTTTGAATATTCTCAAAAATAAATTTCCAAGATTCCATTACTATGTTGTGCTTTTTAAGATAGCCCTTTCTCTCATGTCTCACTTTTTAGAATTAAGAGGATGTACTGAATTTCATTCCATAAGATCGTGATAATAAAGAAGATTAAGTACTCAAAACATTTGATACAAACTTCCTGAAAAACACCAGTGATATGATTATCTATATTACTTTAAAGACTACTATCCTCAGTAGTTTCATGCCATTATCTAATAATAATTAATATAATAAATTAGTCTACCATCTGGTATGGTTAATATAGGTATAAGTCATGTAAAACCAAAATAAACATCCTGTATAAAACAACAAAAATTGTTCTTGCTTTGTTTTGTTTTGTTTTGTTTTGTTATTTCTTTGACATTATCTTGTTAAATGGATATAATTAAATTAAAGTACTAACTCTTCACCTTTGAACCTGTCATATAAAATTATATACCAAGTTGTCATTTCTTACAGTAAACTATTCTATAGAATAGGTGGTGTATTTACAGGTCATGAAATTTATTAAAGCGGATTTGAATAGTCTAGCAACTTACGTAAGTAGCGGTAAACTGGTGTCAAAAGAAGAGTTCCAGCATCCAGACAGAATAATTGATTCCTATTTGATACTACTAGGTATAAAAAACACACTTTATATACAAGAAGATAATGATCAGTATAATTTGGACAAAAACACAGCATTAATGCTGACTCCTCATAAAAGACAGGCCTCCTTTAAACCATCCTATAATTTATCTTATTATTGGTGTCACTTTTATTTTAAAAATAACAATGTAACCCAGATAGAATACGATGAGGCTATTGAACTATATCATATGATGAATAATTGTGTTTTTGGGGAAAAGGATAACACGGTATTGATTCCCAAAATATTAAAACTGCCTTATCCTGATAAGCTAAATATATTATTCCGTCAGCTTCTAGACTATAGTTACGGTGACTATTATACAAAAAACATTTCGGATTATTGTCTAGCAGCCATGTTAACAGAACTAACTCAACAATCTATTCAGTATTTTACTTCGGATTTATCCTCAACAACATATCAGTTTTCTGAAATGGTAGAATGGATAAAGGCCAATGTTCATAAGCCCTTAAGAGTATCCCATGTTGCTAATAGATTTAATTATAATCCTAATTATTTGTCGAACCTCTTTAAATCTAAAACCGGGTATTCTCTAATTAAATTTATAAATCATGCCAAGGTTTGCAAGGCCCAAGAACTACTCCTTAAAACTGATAATACTATAAAAGAGATAGCCTATGATTTAGGATTCTCGGATGATAAGTACTTCCTTAAAGTCTTTAAAACGTACACGGACACTACTCCTACACAATATAGAAATGCTTACTACAATACACATATAAATATTAAATGAGTAAACTAGAGACTTTGTTCAAAAACTTTAGGTAAAATCTTGTGAAGAAAAATCTAGGCCTATTGTTAAATATAATGTAGGAATATCAGAAAAAATAAAAGTGATGTGACTATGGGGAGAAGAATGCAAAAATCTTGATCTTGCCATTCTTCTCCCCGCCTATATTATCAAACCTGTTCTCTCTAATAGATTAAGTCGGTTTATTTACATCAGTTCTATGGATGTTACAATATGACATCTTACCCATATGTTTGTCATCTATATGGTAATTTTAAACTTTTCTAATTCTTCTGTGTGTAATCTACTTATCTTTTTGCTACTCCGTATCAATTATGCGAATAAGTGAAATTCCATGTACAGGCAGGTCAAAATCAAGTACCATGCTTCCATCAACTATCTCCATCACTTGCGGCGGCCAAAGCATTTCGAGCCCATCTCTAGCCTTTAACTGCTCCATTTGTCCTGGTGAAGGATAATAGGGCCTACCGAGACTATTCCATAGGCTACAGGCATTACTAAATTCATTATCAATACGATAGTGAACCACCTTGGCCTTTTTGGATAGGAAAGGGATATTTGATACATCAAGCTTTATAGAACACTCCCCTTTAACATTCCACCAGTCATCATGGTGACAGTATATTAGTACATCAACTGATTTATGGCCACTCATAGCTGCAAATCCATCTACTTCTGGGACTACCCCCTTCCTGAAGGGATCTGCTGAACTAGTCATATCAAGGCTTCTATCGCTTGTAAAGCCAATCTTTTTATCCCCCATAAGTGCGTACATACGGAACATATTTAGCACCGGCTTGTCTATACCCTGGGTTTGGAAAGCCCTGGTACCCTCAAAACAGCGCTCGCCTGGAAAAACAAAGGCCCATGTTAATGGTCTAACATCAAATCCCCGCTTCTCTGCCAACTTTTGCATGTGGTTGAAACTGGAGGCAACAAAGCTGGCATAATAGGAGGTGTTGCGGAAGTATAGATTGATGTTGTCATGCATTCCTCCTGCAGCCCATCCATCAGGATCAGCCTCAGAAAGAACTACTTCCAACCCTTGATAATCATACTTTTCAATTATATCCAAGCCTAAAGAGAGCTGCTTAATCATAGATTGTACTGATGGAGCGCCCTTTTGGGGACGTAAGTTGAATGGAAAACCGCCTCCTTTAACATGAAATGTTATAAAGTCCAGTCGGCTACCTATCTCATTAGTAACATAGTTGTTACCATTCCGGCAATGGGATAAAAAAGCATCCAAAAAAGTAGCAGATTTGCCTCCCTCAAGAGGACCGGTAGTAGCTGGGCCACCAATATAGGCGCTAGGTAGGACATCAACAATACCCGCCACGGTATAATCATATAGTTTGCAGAACTCTTCGATGGACCCCTTCCAATAATAATCAAGATCCGGCTCATTCCATAGTTCAAAATACCATGTTTCTACCTCTTTAGCCCCATAACGGTCAACCAAGTGGCCTACGACTGTAGCAATCAATTCACGCCAGCGATTATAATCCTTGGGGGGACAGGCCCATCCATATCGTTGATAAATGCTTTGTCTATTCCAAGGATTGCTTTCTTCAAGAAAAGATTTGTCTACCAGGTCAATAGGCATAAAGCCTAGCTCCACAAATGGCTTGCAGCCAGTCTTAAGTATAGTATCGGATATTTTATCAAATATCTCAAAATCATAGATTGGATTCCCCTCTTCATCCTCAGTATAAAGATTTGTAGAACCCCATTTAGGTGTACCACGTTTGTTACCTGTACAAAATAAATGATGGGGACGGACATAATATGGTTTCTCTGCAAAACGTCCAAACTCAGCCAATAGGGCCTCACCTTCCGGCTCATGAATGTAGTTACATTCATCTGTCCCTATATAGTTCCAGTTATGGGCTAGCTCACCCTTCCAATCCCCAGCATCTACCCGTATATTGACTATAGATTTAGAATTTTCCCCCATAAAAAGATCTCCTTTCATATCTAGCATGCTTACACAAGATCGCACAAGCTATTGGGTTAATTGGTCTAGATAGTTGCAAATCTGTGGGCTGTTCAATAGGTTTCATGTCCCTTTTATGTTATATGTGCAGCTATTGTGATTATTCAAATCCCATTTCACTTATATTGTGCAAGTCATGACTAATAGAGACAATAATATATCACATAAATATTATAGCATATTAGATATACTGATAAGTTGGCATTCTAAAAAAATTGTACCCAACCAAATTATAAGAGCATATATTTCCCTTAGGTTTTCACCATTAGATGAAATTCATTGCCGCTTAAATCAAGAAGGGCTGTTGCTAGACTAGTTTAACTAGTCTAGCAACAGCCCTTATATCTTAAGACAAAATAATCCTATATTTTCTAAGTCCTATGACTTCTCAACTGTCTTCTAAATCTTATATCCTTCCAATAAGCTCCTTGTGCTTACCATCCCTTAAGAAAACCGGGATCTTATCAAGGAGCGCTTCTACTGTAATCCACTGGCCTCCCTCATAGACCTTTCCGTCATGCATATCGGTCCACGTAGCTCCTTGGGGAAGATATACTTCCCGTGAGTAGCTTTCTTCATAGACAATAGGTGCTACCAGAATATCGCTACCATACATATACTGGTCCTTAAGATCCCAGCATATCTCTTCCTGAGGGAATTCATAGAACATGGTCCGCATAACAGGGGTGCCCTTCTCATGAGCCTGGCGCATTAGTTCTCTGGTGTAGGGACGCATTAGCTCCCGAAGGTTCATATACTTGACCAATATTTCATATGCTTCTTCGCCAAAACTCCAGACTTCATTATTTCCTCCAGTAAATAGGGCAGAACTGCCATCTTCTCTATAAAGATGGGTCAGGGGTTTCCTATCACCATGAAGGCGCATTACAGGACTAAATGTGCCGTATTGGAACCAACGTACCAGAAGCTTTCTGAATCCTTCATCATCAGGATCTCCTCCATGGAATCCTCCAATATCTGTTGTCCACCATGGTATACCTGAGATACCCATCTGCAATCCAGCACAGATTTGCTTTCTAAAATCTTCATAACTGGAGTGAATATCACCTGACCAGACCAGGGCTCCGTAACGCTGGCTACCTACCCAAGCACATCGAACCAGGTTTACAATATTTTCTTGCCCCTCAGCTTTCATCCCATCATAAAAGGCTTTGGAGAATAGCTGGGGATATATGTTACCTATTTGTACATTTGGGCCCATGTAATATCGGTAGTTGTCAAAATCATAAACCCCATACTCCGGTTCAGCTTCATCTAGCCAAAAAATCTTTATACCGTAATCATAGTAATTCTTTTTGCACTTTTCCCATACATATTCCCTTGCCGACGGATTAGTTGCATCGAAGAATACACTATCGCCACCAAACTGCATAGCTACATTTACACCCATTTCAGGTTTGATCAGTAGTCCTTTTTCTCTCATCTCTTCAAAATTCTCGCTCTGTAAATCTATCTGCGGCCATACCGATACCATGAGCTCTATACCCATCTCCTTAAGCTCGTCCACCATGGCTTGAGGATCGGGGAAGAACTCTTCTTCGAATCGAAAATCACCCATCTTGGGCCAATGGAAAAAGTCGCATACGATTACATCAATGGGAAGGTTTCTACGCTTATATTCCCTGGCAACCTCCAGTAACTGTTCCTGGTTGTAATAGCGTAGCTTACATTGCCAAAATCCTAAGCCATATTCCGGCATCATAGGTACTTTACCTGTCACATCTGCATATGCCTCTTGAATTTCACTTGGTGTATCCCCTGCTGTAATCCAATAATCCAGTTGTTTTGTGCTTTCAGCATGCCATTCAGTATGGTTTTTACCAAAGCTTGCCCGACCTATTGCGGGATTATGCCATAGAAAACCATATCCCAAACTGGACATAACAAAAGGAACACTGGCCTGAGAATTTCGATGAGCCAGTTCAAAATTACAGTTCTTGATGTCTAAAATCTCCTGTTGATACTGTCCCATACCATAGAGTTTCTCATCAGGATTTGACTCAAAAGTCATGGTCAAACGGTAGTCTCCACCGATAATAGGCTTGAATTTCCTGCCCGCTAGCTTAAGAGATCCACTGCTGCTAATTTCCCTTAGTAATAGTTCTCCCTTATCATTGTAAAAGCTTACCTGTCCATTCCTGGTCCAGCCTTCCTCGCAAACTAGGGCTTTGATCTTGCCATTTGTCAAAGAAGCTTCCTTACCTTTAATTTCGATTTGAACATCACATTCCTCTGCCGGAAGGATGGCATAGTCAGTATCTAAAATATCTCCCATCATGGTAGAGCGAACACGTAGACTATTTCTGCCCCATGGCTCTATAACCATTTTCTCTCCATTGCTCTGCCAAATAAGTTTGTTTTTTTCTTGACTAAAGATTCCCATTAA
>JAAYTG010000184.1 GCA_012518075.1 Clostridiales bacterium
AAAGTTGTCGACCCCCCGGGGTTTTTACGCTATTGGGGGTCGACGAACTTTATTAAATTAAAAAGTACAAGTCTTAATATATCAATAATACATCAGGTTTTAATTTGAATCCATATATTTTGGAAACCATACCGCCTATGGATGGTGTGTTTTGTTCCAATTTACCCAGTGGTGAAGGATATGGGAGTGTATCACAAATCGTATAAATAAGATATTATTACAATAATCCGTTCCATATAGCCGAGTGGCGGATAATGTCCCGGATCCTAAAGACAATATCGATATTACAGGGCCGTGGTGCCTTTCAGCCCCGACATTAATTCTCGGGGGTGGTACACCCCCTACTGATAAGCCGTAAGTCCAATTTCCTTTTCGCTTAATTATGCCATGATAGTGTTTCTCTTATATTTTATTTTATTGATATCCCTATTCTGTAATACCTAATAAATACCATCCTTTAGAAAGATTATTTGTATCGTTTTAAACATTATTCTTATATCTAGGAATATCGATTGATTCTTTGCATACTTTACATCCAGGTTTATTCTTTCGTTCCAATCGAGTTTATTCCTACCACTGATTTGTGCATATCCTGTTATTCCCGGTAGTACAGTGAACCTTATTTTTTGATCCCCTTGATAATCCTCATACTTATATGGGTGGTAGGGTACAGGTGGCCGCGGGCCTACCCAACTCATTTCCCCCCTGAGAACATTAATGAGTTGGGGTATTTCGTCTAGGCTTGTTTTTCTTAAGAAAGAGCCTACCCTAGTTATCCTAGGGTCTGCTTCATTAGTAAACAAGCCAGACCCCATATTAATTGCTCCGTCTACCATAGTTCTGAATTTATATATTCTAAAGATTTTTCCATTATAGCCTAACCGCTCCTGTGTGAAAAAAACAGGACCTTTAGAATCCAATTTTATTAATAGGCAAATAATCAATAAGAGTGGTGATAAAATCACTAACCCTATCAAGGACAGAATAAAGTCTAATATCCTTTTTGCAACTAAATATGGCTTCACTGACAACACTCTCAATCCTGGTTTTGTTGGGATTATGCAGAAATGGTTTCTATACCTAATGAAGATCCTAAAGACTTTATATCAAGGCCTCGGAATTGCCTCCTTTTCTAATCAAATCTACACGAAGAAATGCGTATAATATTATAATAGCAACAAATATGTTGTCATCAATGGATACCTGATTGCTGATTATTATCCTTTGATTTAGAATAGCATGTAGGCCAGAGTCTGCCTATTTAAGCAGGCTATTATGGGCGCCTATCAAGTATCAGCTGTCTGCCTTTATCGCTTATCTCCCATATCCCCCGTGGTGAGTCGTTTTTTAAGAAACCCTTCGTTACAAGATCCTGGCGGGCCCATTGTGCTGTATTGCGCCATCTAATAATTTTAGGATCTGATGGGAGAGGCTGATAATCTACTTCTTGTAGTTGTCCTTCTACCTTTAACTTGACTAGATCAAGTACTTTAGCCATAGGGGCTGACCCGCCCAGCTCTATTAGAACCTCTAGGATAGGTTTTATGAAGGCAGATTCGGGAGTGCGTACACCCCGAGGAAGCCGGCCAAAATTTTTCCGGTGGGAACCGTCTGTTTGTTTTGTTTCCTCATTTGTTTTTTGATGGGGACTGCAAATTGAAAGCCATGTGTTTTTTAATATTTCGATTTCATTTTCGAAGTCCTTGATTTTCCGGCCGTGATCGATATACTTGTTAGCTAAATTATAATTCCCTAAATTCATTGCTCTTGCGCCGGCTTTGTTAGTGGCTATTAAGGTATCCTTGATAATTTCGAGAAGGATATCAAATCCTACAACTACATCAGATACTTTCGAATTAAAGTTATTTCCACTGTCAACCGGCATATCTTAATCATCCCCAGTAACCTTGATATGCAAATATCAGTGAGATCTCAGGAGCCCTTTATCCGAATATTCTACATGTATTCCTATATTCCTTTAGCCTTAGCCTGTTATAGCATTTATTGTACATAAGGGGCCACCAGGTAACAGCATAATATGATACCATAACCTTTGTGCCCTCTAAATATGAAACCCACACGAGTACTTTCTTAAGGACTTTACTATCTTTCTCCTTTCCAAGGAATGCATAGCCTATTCTCTTATAGATAGGCCCACTGTGGCCCCTTCATTTGCTCAATTTGACGTTATTTGGCCTGGGTTGATATTGAGCTCCATAACGCTGCAGTTTAACCCTGCCTATTTATATAGCCCTAGCTTAAACACTTCTGGGTATTAACAGCTTCAACACGATCTTTAGACATTCTCTTGGCTTTGTACAAAGCCTCATCAGCACTTTGGATTAATTTTTCAGCAGTGGAGGCATATTCGGGAAGAGAGGATACTCCTATGGATACCGTAATTGTACATCGGGTTTTTATAGCCTTTCTTATGCGATCGGCCACCTTTGAGGCCTCTTCAATCCCAATACCCGGTAGAATCACTGCAAATTCCTCACCGCCGTACCTGGTAGGGATATCTTGGTTGCGGATATTTTTTAGAAGAATACTGGCAACCTTTTTCAGTAATTCATCCCCGGCTTGGTGTCCGTAAGTATCATTAAAGGATTTGAAGTCATCTAAATCTATCATAAGCAGGGATACTTTACGGTTTCCTTCATTGCCGATTATGGACCGTAGTTCAGTTTGGAAAGCACGATGGTTATAAAGTCCGGTCAGGCCGTCCTTTAAGGATAGTTCTTTGAAATAGTGTCTGGAATGGTTAATCGCAAGGATTATCAATATAAATATGATAAGGATGGGACAAAGTAACAGAGTATAAAAGCGGAATCCCCGGAGAACTGATTTTACATTGTTGGACCAAAATAATTCGAAAGGCCTCGAAATATTAATTTGCCATTCTGATCTCAGTATTGGTGCAGTGCTTTGTAAATAATCAGCTGATTTTTTTCGTATAAAGGGGCTTAAAATATCAAAAATACCTGAAGAAAATCTTAATTCAGTTTTATGATCTTGGGGGATTAAGGCAATCTCATGATTATCCTCTGTAATAAGGGTTACCTTATCCCCGCAACCTCCCATTAAAGTCGATTCTACAATACTACTTAGTTCTAAAAAAGCAATTACTGTCCGAGTGTTTTCTTCGGAAGTTTGTACTTTTGTAGTACAGACAAAATCATAATGTTCTATTTCATCTGCTTTATGTATGTACAATAATTCGGATTCCTCCAATAAAGGGTTTAACAGATTATTATCCTTTAAATAAGAATAGTGGGAATCCATAGGTGCCTCTGCAATTAAAGATCCATCATGTTCAAGGACGAGAAGGGCTTCACATGGGGAACAGTGGTTCATTGTTTTTTCTAATAGATTTTTTACTGCCTTAGGATCTCCCTTTTGGATTATGGGATTTAAGGCTATTATATCAACACGTTCATAGGTTTGGCGCAATCTTATCTCTAAGCGGGCAGCGGCTTTGTCTGCCTTGTTCCTAAGCTCTCGTTTTACAGTAGATAAGGAGTCTGAGATCTGTCCATGAATTAAAAAAGCAGCGAATACAGCAAGCCCTACTAAACCTGTAATAAGCAAGAGAAGTATATATCGGGTAATGGGAACCTTTTGCATTGTTTCAGCAACCCCCTGTTAAAAATGAATCCTTTGATACCAAGGATAATATCGAAGCAGAAAGCTTCATAAGGCCCCTACT
>JAAYTG010000185.1 GCA_012518075.1 Clostridiales bacterium
TGTCTTGACATAATAATATTTTATGCTATTATTGGAAGTACAGTATAGTTTTATAATAAATTACAATATCTCCGAATTCCCCACAAGAAACGGGGGACCCACTATTGGGGTGAATCTTGGTTTAATACCGAGTAGGGCAGCTTGGGTGCCCGAATCCGTCAGCTAACCCCGTAGGAGTAATCCAAGCGTTGTGTTTTAGTCGATAAGGCTGGGCCTGCGCTATTTTTGTATGCCCTAAAATCCTTTTGGGGTTATTATTTTGTGCAAATAGTGGAAGCCTGCACCAGTTGAACTTGCAGGCCATGAATTGCTTTTATAAAAGAGGGGGGTTAGCATGCGTAAACGGTGGTTGGTCTTGTTTATTATATTGTCTGCTTTTGCAATAGTGGTGTCTACAGAGATAGATTTGCAACATATATTGGCAGGGATGCTTCTTGGTCTGTTGGGCGTTTGGTTTTGGCAGGATTTGGGTGGGAGACTACCCCATTTCTTGTATCCTAAAGAGCTGTTACTATTGGGCCGATGCCTTATACTCCTAATTTGGTATATTATTGAATCTAATATTGCGGTAGCTAAGACATTACTGTCTTCCAACCCACCGGTGAATCCGGTATTTTTGGTAGTGAAACCTGATATTAAGAGTAATTGGGGGAGAATACTTCTTGCAACCTGCATCACCATTACCCCAGGTACTGTAACAATTGATATTGATCCGGAAACAGGTCAGTTTATTGTCCATGCACTTACGGAAGAAGCCGCTACCGGCTTGTCCAATTGGCGCATGATTGATGAAATTAAAAGCCTAGAAGTACGGATGCAAAGGGGGGCAAACCATGTGGTGGATACTGGCAGGATTGATGATATTAATAGCTCTGGTACTCTTGCGAGCCATCATAGGACCAACAGTCATTGATCGTATTATTTCCATCAATGCCATCACCAGTAAGGTAAGTATGATTATCTTGTTAATGGCTTTTATCAATGATCAGAATGGGTTTATCGATGTAGCCTTTGTCTTTATGTTATGTAGTTTTGTGGGAGGGCTGTGGATACTTAAAGTATTGACTCCAGGAGATGGACGGCTTAGGATATCCGGATTGAAAGATTTGAAAGGTTTGGAAGGTTTGAAAGGTGAAGGGGAGGAAGAGGTTTCTGATGATTAGGTGGATAGCGTATATCTGTTTTTTCGGCTCCTTTTTGGCTTTTGGATTGGGAACCCTTGGATTATTTAGGTTTCCGGATCCTTATAACCGCATGCATGCGGTGGGAATAGGCGACACCATAGGTGTGGCACTCATTGGGATTGGACTTCTTTTGCTAAGCCCAAGCTGGATTCTTAGAATTAAACTGATTGTAATTTTGCTTTTATTTTGGATCATTAACCCTGCTATGACACATATGGTGGCAAAAGCCGGCTTGATTCATGGGATAGAACCTGTCAAGGGTACCAAACTGAGAAAGGAATGAGTGTATGCATTTTACATCTGCTGACTATTGGATTATGGTTCTTTTGCTAACTTTAGTGATAGCATCTCTATCTATGCTTTTTATTAAAGATCTCTTGCATGCAGTCATTGTATTTGGTGTCTATAGTTTGATTATGGCTCTCATATGGCTGCTGATGAATACACCTGATCTAGCTATAACTGAAGCCGCTGCTGGCATTTGCACAACAGTCTTAATGATGGCGGTAATATTCCGAACCAGCCGGAAGGAGGAATAGCAGTGAGAATAAGAAAGCTTTTAATTATAATTGTGGCCCTTTTGGCAGCCTACGGAATTCTGGTTGCTGTTGCGGAGCTACCTCCTTATGGTATGGCGGACAATCCCGTCCACAATCATGTTTCGGAGCGCTATATTAATAAAGCCCTCGATGAAACTGGAGTGACAAATATGGTTACAGCTATTGTACTTGATTATAGGGCATACGATACAATGTTTGAAACCATCGTATTGTTCACGGCAGCCCTTGCTGTGGTCATTACCCTAAAAGTTTCGAAAAGGAAGGAGAAGGGTTAATGAGAGACTTTATTCTAAAGAGGGTAGCGGTTATCATTCTGCCCCTTATGAGCATATATGGATTCTATGTAATTCTCCATGGTCATGTTTCTCCGGGCGGATCCTTTGCCGGGGGAATAATTGTGGGACTTAGTTTTATCACCTATTCTACGGTCTACGGTTTGGAGAGGGGTAAGGTTAAGCTGCCGGAGAGAATTCTTACATTGGTAGAAAGCTATGGAACTCTATGGTATGGAATCATGGGAATAGTGGGCATATTGAAGGGGGCCCCTTTTTTGTCAAATAAGTTGGCGGGCTTTAACTTAGGTGAGCCCGGGTCTCTTACTTCCGGAGGACTTATATCCCTTCTAGGTATCGGTGTCGGCATTAGGGTAGCCAGTACCATAATAACTTTGTTCTACGCAATGGGGGAGGAAGAGTCTTGAAAACATTATTGGGAAAACTGGTTATAAACTATCCATACTTGTTTGCAGTGGTCTTATTCATAATTGGGACCATAATTGTGCTGACTCGTGATAACCTGTTTAAGAAACTCATTGGTATCAATATTATGGAAAGTGCAATTTTTATTGTATTTATCGCTGCAGGTAATATCAGGGGTGGAGCTGTACCCATATTAGATGGAGGCAGGGCAGACACAGTATATATAAACCCACTGCCATCTGCTCTAATGCTAACCGGTATAGTAGTTAGTGTAAGTGTAACAGCTTTTGCCCTGGCCCTTATTATTCGCTTATATAAATCATACGGTACCACAAGTGCACGGCGAATAGCGGAGATGAGAAACGAGGTGTTAAAACATGATAGCAGCCATCAAAGCTAACCTACCTGTATTTTTTATAATTACTCCATTATTTGCTGCTTTTTTATTGCCTACATTTGCTCGCCGGATGCGGTGGGTAGAGGGTGTAGTCATCCTTGTTGAA
>JAAYTG010000186.1 GCA_012518075.1 Clostridiales bacterium
AATAGGAAATGGCAATAGGCTTATTAACTTGGATTCCAGTAATACTGTATTAATAGCTGTTATGTAACAATTATTCTATCACTGACCAAAAGCTCATTATACTTATATAGTTATAACTATATAAGTAGCATAACGGATAAATTAAAAAGTTGAGTGGGAGAGGAAAGGAGAATAGTATGGGGGATTTATTGAAGAAGAAAAAGCAACCTACAGTGCTAGGGGTTAATCTGGTATACTTATGCGTTCTACTGTTGATGGTGGTAGCACAATTGCTGCTAACAAATTTCCTACCCCAAGCGTCCCAAGGGGCAGGGGAATACTGGAAGCTATTTTTTCTAGAGCTATTGCTAATTGGGGGACCGCCTCTGGTATATATGATATTTTCCAAGATGGATATAGGTGAGGTAGCTAGATTTAATAGGCTGAGGCCAACAGAGATAATCTTAGTTATTGGAATGGCCATATTTGGATTTTTTGTAACTATTATTATTAATTTACTTTGGTATTGGGTGGCTAGTCATTGGGGGAGTCCTGCCGGTCAAGAATTACCTGCTATAGAGAATGGATTGCAGTTTTTAGTTGCTGTATTGGTCATTGGATTGGTTCCAGCTCTAGTAGAGGAGTTCTTATTCAGGGGGCTTATCCTTAGGGGATATGAAAAATTTGGATCCAAGATAGCCATAGTCGTGACTGGAATTCTATTTGGGATGCTTCATCTACAGCTTATGAGTATACCCTCCATAATACTAATTGGTGTTGTAATGAGCTATGTGGTCTACCGTACCAATTCCATCCTTGCTGGAATAATATATCATTTTCTACATAATACCATTGCAGTCGCCATTTTGTATATGCAAAATGTCCTTATGAAAACTCAAGGAGCCGTTGAAGGACTGCCTCAAGATCTATCCCAACTTCCTGATGATATGCTGATGGTGGTCTTTGTGGTGTGGGGAATAATTGGTTTCTTGGCTTTAATTCTATTTGTTTCTTGTATAGTCGTATTCCATAAATATACTCAAGGCAGAGGACATATTAGGGAAAGATCGGAGAAGGAACTAGGACGGTCGAATTTCTTTGAGATGTTGCCAGCTTTGATAGCCTTGGCTATAGTTGTAATCAATCTTATATATGAGCTATTGTATATGACAGGCTTCATAAGTATTTAAACCCTATGGCTCTTGTCAATGGATGTCCATTTATTTAAAGGATTGCTTTCATCCGCTTGGCAGTTTATTATGTTGTATAAACCAACGAGCAAGGGCTATCTTATTTAAGGGATCCATGGAGTAGGATCTATGTATTTAAAAATGTAGGAAAATTATTTTAGAATTATATTAGGGTTAGTGTGGAGGAAATGTGGATATACGAATTATAGCTGTTGGTAGGGTTAAAGAGCCATATATTAAGCAGGGGATTAATATATACCAGAAAAGCTTGAGGGCTTATGCTTCTGTTGAGATAGTTGAAGTGATTGATGAAAGAGCGCCTGACAACCTATCTCTGGCCCAGATACAAATGGTTAAGGCTAAAGAAGGTCAGCGAATTGAAAAGCTCATTAGACCATACTCCTTTGTGATTGCTTTAGCGATTGACGGGCAGACCCTATCTTCGCCAGCCCTTGCCAAGAAG
>JAAYTG010000187.1 GCA_012518075.1 Clostridiales bacterium
GGAAGATGGTTAAAGCAGGCACCGGTTATTATAGTAGCATGTGGTGATCATAGCCAGTCTTGGAAACGAGGGGATGGCAAGGACCATTGTGATATAGATGTTGCAATTGCCATTGACCATATGACTTTGGCTGCTGCAGAAGAAGGGTTGGGGACCTGTTGGATTTGTGCCTTTGATGCTGAGCTTTGTCATGAAATCTTAGAGCTACCAGAGGATATGGAAGTTATAGCTTTATTGCCTATAGGATATCCACAAGAAGAATCAGATGAAGAGCGTCATAATAGGCAACGAAAGCCCTTAGATCAAATCGTAGGTTGGGATAGATGGGAGTCTTCATCCTCATGATTTTCTCCAAGATTAAACTGCGAACTTTAATCTTGGTGATTGTTGTATCCGGGAAAATTCATTAAAATTTAATGGTTTTGGAAAAAATTTCGATATAATTAAGTTACTATAAACGAAGACATAATAATCGGAGGAAAATCAATGTACAGCTTTATGAACGACTATAGTGAGGGCGCCCATCCTAGGGTACTAGAATTGCTGCTTAGTTCAAATTATGAGCAAAATATTGGATATGGTGAAGATATACACAGTGAAAGGTCTAAAGAATATATTAGGAAACTAATTAAAAAGCCAAATGCAGATATTCATTATATCCCCGGAGGGACAATCACAAATCTTATTGTTATTTCAGCCCTGCTAAGACCTCATCAATGTGTAGTATCGGCTGACACTGGGCATATAAATGTTCATGAAACAGGAGCTATTGAGGCTACGGGTCATAAGGTGGTTTCTGTTCCTACAAAGGAAGGTAAGCTTACTCCCCAGGCAATTCAGACAGTTCTGGATTATCATTCAGATGAACATATGGTACAGCCTAAGATGGTCTATATATCAAACTCTACGGAGCTAGGGACCATATACACTAAGTCTGAATTAGTAGCCATTGCAGATATTTGTATGAAAAATCAATTACTTCTATATCTAGATGGTGCTCGTATTGGAACTGCTTTAATGGCTAAAGAGAATGATTTGACCTTAGAAGATATTGCAAATCTGGTGGATATTTTCTATATAGGAGGTACCAAAAATGGTGCCCTACTAGGCGAAGCCTTAGTTATCTGCAAGGATTATCTAAAAGAAGATTTTAGATACCTTATAAAGCAAAGAGGAGCTCTTATGGCTAAAGGTTTTGTTATGGGAATCCAATTTGAAGCTTTATTCCAAGATGATTTATTTTTCCGGCTGGCCGGCCATGCCAATAAGATGGCTGAACGTATAGCGAGAGCTCTAAAAGAGAAGGGCTACTCTTTTTATGTAGAACCTTGCACTAATCAGTTGTTTCCCATTTTACCATACCATACACTTGAACAACTAGCTAAAAATTTTAATTTTTCTATTCAGGAAAAAATCAATGAAGATAAAACAGTAATTCGCTTGGTTACATCTTGGGCAACCTCCCAGGATGGAGTGGACAGCCTAATAGAGTTTTTATCCAATATAAAGGAGAATAATAGGAGTTGAATATATGCTATCCAAAGAGAAACTTAATCGAATAAATGAACTAGCGAAAAAATCAAGAGAAAAAGGACTAAGTGCTGAAGAAAAGGCTGAGCAGCATGCATTAAGGCAAGAATACTTATCTACCTTTCGTTCAAACTTTAGGAAAACTTTAGAGAGTATTACCATAGTAGATGAAGAGGGCAATAGGAAAGAATTAAAGAAACATAAGCATTAGTATTAAACCCTGCTCAATTAAAGAGCAGGGTGTTTTTGTCGACAATTAGAGTTTTCCTTTCAAAAAGTCCATAATTTCTCCATGTAGTTCACAGCTCCAAAAAGATCCTTCGTGAGGAGCGTTTTCTACTCGTATCATTTCTACTTCTTTGCCATTATCAACAAGGGCCTTAAACATTTTTTCTCCTTGTTCATAAGGAACTAGTTCATCTGCGTCACCATGAAGTATGAGAAGTGGAGGATAGTCTTTATCTCTATCAATAATGTGGAACGGACTCATTTCTTTTAATAGACTCATGTTGTCAGATAATGAACCACCAACAAAGCCATCAAAATGCGATTGAATTTCTGATGCTTGAGCTCGGTCACCAACAAGTTCAACTAAATCCGTCGGACCAAAGCATTGTATAGCAAGAGAAACACTATCCGAATACTGGGCATACTCACTGGTTTTGTATTTGGGGTCATCACCAGTCATTGCAACTAGCATAGCAGTATTGCCCCCAGAAGATGTACCCCAGAAACATACACGACTTGGATCTATCCCATATATATCAGCATGTTTGCGCAGGAAACGGATGGCAGTCTTAGCATCTTGCAAGAAAGCGGGAGCAGGGTGTCCCTCCTTATAATTTCGGTGGGTGATAGTAGCTACTACATATCCTCTGCGAGCGTATTCTGCTAGTTGAGGGATCTCATAGTTTACGTCTGGGAAAGTCCAACCACTACCTTGAAGAAAAACTATAAGGGGTCTTTGTGGCATTTCAGCTTCAGGTCCTTCAGTGGATTCTTGCCATGGCATCAAAATTTGCATCTTTAGTTCTACACCTGTTGCAGTAGAAAAAGTTACATCTGGCACAAGCAAGGCTAGACCTTTTAACTCGGGATTGTTTTTTAAGACTTTAATTTTGGGGTAAGTCATAATATTTTCCTCCTTTGATTCTATGAACTTTTGTTAATCTACTTGTAATTGAATGGGGTTTCCTTAGTAACATTAACCTAATCTAGTAATAAAGGCATTCAGCATATTATCTTCCATGTTTAATATGTAATCTATGAATTATTTCACCACCTTTATTAAGTCTATTTTATCACAAAATCTAAGAATTATGGTGGCAAATTGAGCTTTTAGTATACAAGAACAGGAGCGATAGCTTTAAGATTGGCTTATCTACGAGTTTGCAGTCTTGATTCTACCTTTCAAGAACATCAAAGGTATTTCGACTAGACAAGAATGTTATAGAAGATATAAAATATATAGGAGCTATTTGAAATGACTGTAATTAGGGAGAGAGAATAATGAATGAATTTTCAAGAACTGAGCTATTACTAGGTGCTGAAGGCATGAGCAAATTAAAGAGGGCATCTGTTGCAATATTTGGAGTTGGAGGAGTAGGTTCTTTTGCTGTAGAAGCAATAGCAAGGGGTGGAGTTGGCAATATTTCTATTTTTGATAAGGACAAGGTATCTATTACCAACATAAATAGACAACTGATAGCAACAAGAAAGACCATAGGCAAATCTAAGGTAGAGGTTATGCGCGACAGGATACTAGATATAAGTCCTCAAGTAAATGTAGAGGCATATCAGGTGTTTTATAAGGCAGATAATGCAAATGAATTTGACCTATCTAAATTCGACTACATTATAGATGCAATAGATACGGTCTCTTCTAAATTAACCTTAATAGAACAGGCCAAGGCATTAAATATACCAATAATTAGCTGTATGGGTGCAGGTAATAAACTGGACCCCACAAGATTTGAAGTAACAGATATTTACAAAACCAGTGTTTGTCCTCTTGCAAAAGTCATGCGTTATGAACTAAGAAAAAGAGGCATAGAATCTTTAAAAGTAGTCTATTCTAAAGAACATCCGCTAAAACCTATAAAGGATAATGGAGAAACTCATAAAGACAAAAGTCTTCCATCTTTAGAAAAGGAGTCAATTGGAGGTAATAGGAAACAAGTTCCTGGTAGTGTGTCCTTTGTACCACCTGTTGCTGGACTCATTATTGCCGGGGAAGTAATTAAGGATATACTAAATATGGGAGACCTAGCTTAATGAGGATCAAGATGAGCTCCATTCAGTAATAATAGGAGGAATAGTGGCATGAGATTATTCATAGCTATAAATTTTGATGAGAACATAAAAAGGTTAGTTAAACATATTATTAATGAGATAAAAAAGGATTCAATTCAGGGTAGATTTGTTAAAGAAGAGCACTTACATCTTACTCTGAAGTTTATTGGCCAGGTTTCACACAAGGACCTTGATAAAATAATGAGGGTAATGGACAGAGCAATTGTCGAAGGATTTACCATGAAGTTAAAAGGGATAGATTTTTTTAAGAGGAAAGATGGACATATTTATTTTATAGGAGTGGAGGAAAACAGATTTCTTTTTGACCTTCAAAGGCAAATCCATGAAGGACTTAAAGCTCAAGGATTTTCATTAGAAGATAGGGTCTATAAACCACATATTACCATAGGTAGAAGAATAAAACTGAATAAGAACTTCTCGCTAGAAAAGCTAGTGAAAGCTATTGATCCTATAACAATAGATGTTTGTAAAATAGATCTCATGAAATCCGAGCATATTAATGGGGAACTAGTGTACTCTCCTATATATACAAGAAGGTTATAGTTTGGAAATGAATGTTGGAATATTTTAAAGGTATGGCAATAGAAGAAGTATAGTTTAAAAAGAAAAGGCGGATAATTGACCCTTATCAACTATCCGCTTTTTAATCTTATTTATTTAATATTTTGGGAGCCATAGGTGCTCTTAACATGCTTGCAGTAGGCATATCAGACCCTAGTAAAGGAGTCAGATAGTGTTTAAAAGCTTCCGTAACATTGTTCCCCTCAGCATTTATAAATTCGTCAGGCATTAACTTTGTTTTTGCTGCTACTTTACTAAGATCAGTTAACTGATAGTCTACAGAATAGTTACCAGTCCTATGTATGGTAATAGAACCATCAATATTATGCCAAATGGCAAATTGTGCAGCTTTTTCACCGACTTCTCTGGCTTCGTGCTGATCTACATCGGAGACACATCCCATGAAAGATCTCTGCACATAACCAAAGGTATCTGATCTGACTCTCTGTATGTTTATCTTTTCCTTGATATATCGAGTCAGAAGATCTCCTAAAGCGCCTGTTCCAGACAATTGGAGGTTGCCATGAGCATCACGTTCTCTTTCTCCGAGCTTAGCTACAATTGGGTGACCACTTTCGTCCTGTATTCCTTCTGAAACAGCTATTACACATCTACCAAGCCTATCATATACCCTTTTTACATCTGCCACAAATTTGTCCACACTAAAATGCCTTTCAGGTAGATAGATTAGATGTGGACCATCATCAGGATACTTTTGTGCTATTGATGCAGCTGCTGTTAAAAAGCCAGCATGCCGACCCATAACCACTCCAATATGTACACCAGGGAGGGCTTTCAGATCTAGATTCAAACCCATAAAAGCTTGAGCAACAAATTTGGCTGCTGAGCCATATCCAGGAGTATGGTCGTTTTCCACCAGATCATTATCAATAGTTTTAGGAATATGTATGGCTCTAAATTCATAATCAGCCAATTTGGCTTGTTCGTTAACTATCCTAACTGTATCTGCAGAATCATTTCCTCCAATATAGAAGAAATATCTTACATCATGGGCTTTAAAGACGTTAAAGATCTCCTTGCAGTATGCTTCATCGGGTTTATCTCTTGTTGAATATAGAGCTGATGAGGGGGTTATAGCTACTTGTTCCAAATTATGGGTAGTTTCTTGCGTCAAATCAAGAAAATCTTCATTAATTATACCAGAAACACCGTTAACTGCCCCGTAAACCTTTGTAACTTGCGTAAATTTTCTAGATTCAAGAACAGCTCCTACCAAAGATTGATTGATTACGGCGGTTGGACCTCCACCTTGTGCTACTACAACTTTTCCTTCAAGTCTCATTCGTCACTACTCTCCTTATTCTTTTGATTTCCAATATTGATTATATTGGTTGTATTGGTTATATAATAGCAGGCAAACTACAGTTTGCCAAACTGTTTTAAATAAGGTAGACTAAGAAATTTAAGTTTCTTTCATAGTCTTAACCCTTTTATGTCTTTAATGCGTGAGAGAATAATATTACAACTAAATGATATAATACCGGGCAACTTATACATTACTTCGCTTAACAAAGACTCCATCTCTTCACTATCTTGGGTAACAGCATGTACATGAAGTTTGTTCTTACCGGATACCTGATAGATTTGTGTAATTCTGTCATCGGAGTTTAGTATTTCCACTACTTCCCTATAACTGGTATGCTCAACTTCAATTTCGTAGTAGGAAGAAATGGCGCTTCCTATCTTTTGTGGATTGATTATGGTTGTATATTCTTCTATAATACCTTTGTTTTCTAAAGCATCAATTCTAGCTTTGACAGCTACTCGGGAGAGTCCTACTGCCTCACCAATATCAACATAACTCATACGGGCATTTTGTGTTAGTAGTCTAATAATGGCTCTATCGGTCTCATCTAAACCCTTTAAATACAAGGCATATCCTCTCCACTAAATATTTTATACTAATCATAACATTTAGGCAAGCAAAAAGCAAAGCTTTTTGTCCTGTAATTGGTTATTATAAGTATTGTTGACAAGGGTTATATTAGATGCTAAAATCAACTACATTACACAACGCAACCTTAAAATTGCGTTTTGCAAGTAAGCATCAGGCGCTAGCTCATCAATTTTCATTGGATATGGATTATGTTCATTGGAAAGTGATGATATGAATATCAAATGCCCATATTGAATATACAAGCAACTAGCATTGTGGCTTTGTTTGCAAGGACTAAGTAACAGAGAGGAAGTTTGGATATTGATCAAAGA
>JAAYTG010000188.1 GCA_012518075.1 Clostridiales bacterium
CCTACTGCTCTCAGTATTTTGTTATATCATTGTCACTTTGCCTTTTCTAGACCTCTAAGTATACATAAAACCGATAGTTTGTCTATTCTGAAAAAAGTCTCTCGTTCTAATATATCCCATAGGTGATGGGCATCGGAAGAGTAAAAGGTGTTTTGTGCTGTACAGCCTAAAGGAAGTATGTTGCAGTCTCTGCTTATCTCTATCATCCCGTTTTTTAAATTCTCTGGAATAAATCCTAGTTGAGAAATCACACTATAGGAGGACCTATCTATATGAGCAGGGACCAATACTCCACCTCTGCTATAGACCTCATCAATGGTTTGATCTATGGATAAATCGATTGAGGAAATGAGTAACTCCTCCCTTTCTCCTATTATCTGATCATTCTCATCAATAATAAGCTGATTCCCAAATATTTGGGGTATATTGGCTACACTAGGTAGTTTAGTTCTTATAAGTTCTCCAAAGTCTAATAGCTTGTCCACATCCTCAAAATAGCAAAGTACATGAACTTCCTCTTTTGTCTCCACCTCCATACCAGGTACAACTATTAACTGGGAGCCTGCCAACTTTACAATAGCTTCCGCATTGTCGCAGCTGTTATGGTCAGTAACTGCTATAGCATCTAGTTTTTTCAATATAGCCATATTGACTATATTGTTGGGAGTCATGTCATCATCTGCGCATGGAGATAGGGCGGAGTGAATGTGAAGATCGACAGCTATATTCATTTTTGCTTCCCTATTCCCATCTCATACAGCATGCCAGATAGTTCAAAAGCCTGTAGAGGTGTAGAGATTAAAACGATCTCTTCTTCTATAGCTTTCTGGACAGTACTGGGGTCTATGGGTATATTTTCCGGAATAATTATACATGAAATCTCCAACAATGTAGCTACAGCAATAATATTGATATGGGTTTGAACTGTAATCCACACACCATTATTGGGTCCATGTGCCATCACTCGACTGAGAAGATCACTGCAATATCCTGCCTTTACTTTCCTATCCAAAAATTCCTGACCAGCTATCACTTCATGGGGTATCTTCTGTAGAAAATCGTTTATCTTCATCTTTTTCCCTCTCTTTCTCCAGAGTTGAGTTTCTTTCATTTCCTGTAGGTATATAATCGGATAACTCTATCATCTCCTGTGCCAACATTTTGACTTTTTTTCTTAATTTAATAATACAATCAAATTCAGTAGCCTGCCCTCTTACAATATCTTCAGCCAGAGTCCTACAACTAGGAGCTCCACAAGAACCACAATCCAATCCGGGAAGTTGAGAGTATATTCGCTCCAATTCTTCCATTTTCTTGATGGCGGATAAAATATTGTCATCTAGTTTCATGACCGGTTTTGGAATAATCTCCCTATCCCATCGCCAATTATATGTGTCCACAGCCCTGTCCACATCCTCTGGAGATAATGGCTTACCAGCATCCATCTTAGATATAAGTTTCTTCAGCCTATTTTGAGCTACAAAATTGTTTTCAAATACCAAAGGTCCGCCTACACAACCGCCCACACAAGCCAAGCCTTCAAAATAATCTAAGTCAGACAACTTATCATTCTCAATCTCCTCTAAAACCCTTATTACATTATCGATCCCATCTACTGCTAAGTAATTGTCTAGTCCCAAGGCATTGCCCTCTCCCCCGGAGTTAGCCCATGCTACTCCCTTTAAACTAGATTTCTGCAAGCTAGGTATAGGGTCCGAGGAGCTAATCTTGCTCATGGCCATAGATAAAGGACCATATATATCAAGAATGGATATGGCTCCTTCTACGTTTGATTTTTCGGTTCCGATGGGATTGCGAATGCTGGTCATCTTAGCGGCACAGGGGGTGATGAAAAAGACACCTATTTGACTTTTATCCACATCGTGTTTTTCACTAAACTCTTTTTTAGCTATCTGAGCTGCAATCTCCATTGGGGATTCTACATCGGTTAAATTGTTTATAAGCTCTGGGAATCGGACTTGTACTAACCGTACTATGGCAGGACAAGCAGAGGATATCATAGGTTTTGGTGAAAGGGATTCTTTCAGTTGACGTTTTGTAAATTCAGTAACAAAATCAGCGCCTCTAGCCACTTCAAATACATGATCAAATCCCAGTGTTTTGAGTCCAATAAGAACTTTATCAATGCTGGTTAAATTCTTGAATTGTCCATACAGGGTTGGTGCTGGAAGAGCTATCTTATACTTATATTTGTTAATAGAGGATAGTGGATCAGTAACGGCTATTTTAGCATGATATGGACATATCCTAATACACTCGCCGCAATCAATGCAACGCTCAGCAATTATATTTGCTTTGCCATCTCGCACCCTGATAGCTTCTGTAGGGCATTTCTTTATGCAATTGGTGCAGCCCATACATTTATTCTTATTGAGAGTAACGGAATGGTAATAAGTCTGCACTTTTATCACCTTCTTCGATTAAAGATATGTATTACAATACAAATTTAGCTTCTAAATAAGTGCCTTGTCCCATTTCAGATTGGATATGAAATTGGTCGCTACAGCGTTTAATATTGGGTAAACCCATACCTGCCCCAAACCCTAATTCCCTAGTAGAGTCCGTAGCAGTTGAATAACCCTCCTCCATTGCTAGCTCCACATCTTCTATTCCTGGCCCATTGTCATAAGCTTTTAGAACAATTTCTCCGCCTGTTATCTCAATTTCCAAATGACCACCTACAGAGTGAATAACCATATTCATTTCAGCCTCATAGGCGGCTATAGATGCCCTTCTAATAATATTAGCATCAATACCTAACTGCCTAAGTAGTTTCTTAATATTACTTGCGGCCTCTCCAGCTATAGTAAAATTCCCCGCTTCTATCTTATACACATGGGTCATAACAAGATCTCCACTGTTTTCCTGAGTCATGTCATCCTCCTCTCAATCCTCCTTGATAGAGTTTGCCACATGCTTCAAATAGAGTATCATCGGTAGATAGTAATACAATATCTCGTTCTATCGCCATTTCTATCACTTCCGGTGAAGGAGTTTTTCCCCTAACAAATACAATGGCAGATACATCAAGAACTTCAGCTGTGCGGATAACTTGAGGATTGTTGAGACCTGTCAAAAGCACCGTTTGCTCCTTTACAAAGGCTAGTACATCACTCATAAGATCGGAACCGCAGCCTGACAAAACCTCTTGATCAAGAAAATCCTCACCAACTATAAGGCGAGCATCTAATAACTCTTTTACAGTCCTTATCTTCAAGTACAATTTCCTCCTATCCATTTGTAATCTGGTCGATGTAACTCTTATATTTCACTATCATATCAACATAAGTATACTTGATTTTCGAAGAAATAGCTAGCTTATCGGAGATATTTGTCTCAACTATAGGGTCTAGCTGACTCATCTGATGCTCAAGCAAGCTCTTCAATCCATCTAACACCTGATTACCCTCTTGGGTTGCCGAATATTGACTTAGTAAATCTGCCTTAGCCTTTATTTGATTCTTTATTTCATCTATTTTGTCTATGGCAATCTCAATAGTCATCTTATCATTATCTAAGTCCCTAATAATTAACTCCATGACCTGAAATTCTTCCTGTAATAGTGAAAAAGTCGACTTTATACCCTCTATTTTTTCACTGGAAGCTGTTATATCCATGTCAACTCCTGGACATTTAATCTCATATAATTGGGATTCTACGGATTGGTTTTTAAGTTGTTCTATGACAGCCCTTGCATCACTTTCTTTTAGAAATATCATTGCAATAACACGGAAATACTGATCTTCCAATACATAGCCTGCCCCTCCCTTTGACTGCAATTGATTGGCTATAGATTGAGCATTTTCTTTACTATTGAAAGCTCCTATCTGTATCCCGAGAAAGCTCATAGCATCAACCTTTATCGTTTCGGTTATCCTAGTAGCTTTGTCATCTTGTGCGTATTCATTTGGTAGGGTTAACTCCATCTCCTGATCTGCCAAATCCTCGTCTTGCCCAATAGATTCATCCCTTACTAGTTCATCGGGCTGCTGCTTAGACTTGAGTATAGGTGTTATAAAATTGCTTATAGCCTTACCCATTGTCCCTGCTATTAAAAAGTATATTCCTACTAAAACAAAAAAAATGACAATGACAATAAAGGCATAACGTCTCTGATTTCTCGCTCTTGTGATTCTCGAATATCGCATGTCCACTTCCTCCCCTAAATTTGATAAGCTGACTGATTCCCTTTATCCTATGTTTATGGCTATATTTTTAGTTTTATGATAAAATGCATCTATAATATGTATGTGTGAAGGGAGAGCATTATGAAATATCATATAGATAC
>JAAYTG010000189.1 GCA_012518075.1 Clostridiales bacterium
AGGGCTATATGAGGGGGAAAGGAAATTGTTATTTTATGCAATTAGGGGTGCTATCACTATAGAAGGGAACACTCCTCAGGAAATAAGGGAAAAAACCAAAACTTTACTAAAAACAATCATTAAGAAAAATAGCATAGATCATAAGGATATAGTAAGCATTATCTTTACAGGCACAAAGGATCTAGATGCTGAATATCCCGCTGTTGCTGCACGGGAAATGGAAATGGTAAATGTACCCCTGTTTTGTTGCCAGGAGATGTATGTAGAGGGGAGTTTAACAAAATGCATTCGTGTTCTAATGCATGTCCAGTTGCCGGAATCAAGGGATATCGAACATATATATTTAGGAAGGGCTAGATCCCTAAGACCTGACTTAGCCCATGGTTCAGCCACAGAAAAGGGAGAGCAAGAGATTCTAAATATAGCTATTGACGGCCCTGCAGGAGCTGGTAAGAGCACTATTGCAAAGATAATTGCCCAGGAATTAGATATTGTCTATCTGGATACAGGGGCAATGTATAGAGCTGTGGCATACAAAGCAATTAGATCAAATATAGATTTGGAAGACAAGGAAAGTATAGTAGCTATGCTATCCTCAACCAATGTAGAAATTAAATACCATAGGGGTAATCAAAAAATGATACTGGATGGGGAGGATGTAACACCCCAAATAAGATCCTCGGATGTATCCCAAGCTGCTTCTAAGATTGCCGTTATACCTGAAGTACGTATAAAACTGGTGGATTTACAGCGTGAGATAGCTAGAACAAGGTCAATGGTAATGGACGGAAGGGATATAGGAACCTATGTATTGCCTAAGGCTTCATTGAAATTCTATTTAACAGCTTCTTTAGAAGAAAGAGCAAAGCGAAGATGGAAAGAAATGATGGAAAAGGGTATAGAAGAAAGTATAGAATCTATTAGGCAGGGTATTAAGGAAAGGGATACAAACGATCAGAACCGCAGTTTTGCCCCACTGAAACAGTCAGAGGATGCAGTACTTGTAGATACAACAGGTAAGTCTATTGAAGAGGTGTCCACTGAGATTTTAGAGCATGTATACAGCTATTTGGAGAAAAGATGAGGGGTGAATGGAAATGTTCTACAGAATGATAAGAGGCATAATACGCCCAATCGTATTCTTGCTATACCGTCCCAAAGTTCAAGGTTTAGAAAACTTCCCTAAGTCTGGGAAAGTTATCGTTTACTCAAATCACATATCCTTACTAGATCCCATTATAATCGGATGCCTTCTACCGCGAAAGATATACTTTATGGCCAAGGCTGAATTGTTTAAAAATCCATTCTTTAATTTTGTACTAAAAAAACTAGGGGCCTTTCCGGTAAAAAGAGGAACTGCCGATCTTTCAGCAGTTAAGAATTCTTTACAAGTATTAAAAGATGGCAATGTTTTTGGCATCTTTCCCGAGGGGACAAGAGGTAGACAAGGAAGAGTACAGCATTTTTCCCATGGCCTGGCAGCTATTGCCCATAGGTCAAAAGCACAAATTATTCCAATAGGTGTAATAGGGGAATACAGGCTGTTCCATCCTATAAAGATAAAAATTGGTCAAGCCTTAGAGACTGATGGTTATTTCTCCCAAAAATCCAGCACTGCATTGTTGGAGTCTATGTCAATGGACATGGAGAACTCCTTAAGGGAAATGCTAGAAAGTTGAAGGTGTAAGATTTATCCACAGATAAAATAAATATTATAATTTTTTATAAAAAAAGAAGGATTTAATACTATTATATCGAAAAGTAATAAATAGAGGTATTTGTCTTAAGAAAGAGGTAAATCATTGAAAATAATTTTAGCACCCAATGCCGGGTTTTGTTTTGGGGTAAGACGCGCTGTTAACTCAGTATATGAGAATATTGATTGTACGCCTCCTTTATATACCTTAGGACCCATCATACACAATCCATCAGTGGTTGCAGAGCTTAATGAAAAGGGGGTTAGAGTAGCTGAGACTATTGCAGATATCTCAGAAGGAAGGGTAGTCATTCGATCACATGGAGTAGGAAAGGGAATTTATGAAAAAATAGCAGCTATTGGGTTGGAATATATCGATGCTACCTGTCCATACGTAAAACGGATTCATCGTTTGGTGGAAGAATATCATCGTAATGGGTATGATATTATTATAATTGGTGAGAGCAATCATCCTGAGGTTATGGGTATAAATGGTTGGTGCCATAATCAAGCTTATATAATAAATCACAAGGAAGATGTCGATAGATTACCAAAGCTGGAAAAGGCATGTGTTGTAGTTCAGACAACTACAAGGCAAAAGAAATGGAATGAACTCGTAGCCCAACTACATCATAAGGTAGATGAGCTAAAGGAGTTTAACACCATATGCTATGCAACAGTACAGCGCCAAACAGAGGCTGAATCTATTGCCAAAACTGTTGATTATATGTTGGTTATCGGCGGAAGAAACAGCTCCAATACAAAAAAGTTATATAATATATGTAAGTCATACTGTGAAAATACATTTGCTATTGAAACAGTTGATGATATTGATTTTAGCGTTTTTGATTCACAGGATGTAGTGGGTATTACAGCCGGCGCTTCTACACCTGATTGGATCATCAAGGAGGTAATTGAAAAGATGAACACATTAGAAGAAAACAACAAAGAAAAGATCAATGATGCTCTAAATGAAGAGCAAATCATTGGTGAAGAGACAGAAACTATTGAAGAAAACGATAAGGAAACAGAAGAACCTCAGGAAGTTGATTCCGAGGAATTAACCACTATGGAGGACTTCGAAGAAACTATGATCTCTCTGAGGTCTGGCCAGCTTGTAAAAGGAACCGTATTGTCCGTTAATCCTTCAGAAGCCATAATAAATATAGGATATAAATCAGACGGAATACTTCCTCTAGATGAGATAAACCTTGAAGATGATCAAACTCCCCTTGATGTATTTAAGCCTGGTGATGAGGTAGAGGTGGAAGTGCTTAAGGTCAATGATGGAGAGGGTAATGTAGTACTATCACGTAAATCCGTTGAAAGAAAACAAGCATGGAAGGCTATAGAGAAAGGTTTTGAAACCGGGGAAGAGTTTGAAGGCATGTGTACAGAAGCCGTTAAAGGCGGAGTAATTGCCAGGATAAAAGGCATTCGTGCATTTGTACCTGCTTCCCAACTTTCTAATAGATATGTTGAAGATCTTAACACCTTTATTGGGCAACCCCTACGTCTAAGGATAATAGAATTAGAGAAGGGTCGTAGAAGGGTAGTTGCTTCCCAAAGGGTAATATTAGAAGCCGAGGAAGAAGAGAAGCGTCAAAAGCTCTGGGATTCAATTGAGGAAGGCCAGAGGATTGATGGTGTAGTAAAGCGCATAGTTAAATTCGGTGCATTTGTAGATATAGGAGGAGTAGATGGACTAATCCATATATCCGACTTGTCCTGGGGACATGTAAATGATCCCAGAGAGGTTCTAAGCGAAGAAGAGAATGTTGAAGTTATTGTTCTATCCGTAGATAAAGAAAGGGAAAGAATCTCTTTAGGATATAAGCAAACCCTACCTCATCCATGGGATAATGTAGAGGAAAAATATCCTGTTGGTTCCACAGTTACAGGCAAAGTAGTTCGTATTACTTCATTTGGAGCATTTGTTGAGTTAGAGCCAGGTGTAGATGGCTTGGTTCATATCTCACAGGTGGCCAATAGAAGAATACAAAAGGTTGAAGATGAACTCAACGTAGGACAGGAGATCGAAGCAAAAGTTCTAGATGCAAATTCAGAAAGTAAGAGAATAAGCTTAAGCATCAGAGATCTTTTACCTGAAGAGGAAGTGAAATCTGAACCACCTAAAGCCAAAGCTAAGCCCAAAGAAAAGAAAGAACAGTTCCAAAAAGAAGATATGACGGTTTCTTTAGGTGAATTCTTCCCTGAGGATTTCATTTAATATTATTTATAAACATAACTTGTATTTGCATAAAAAAAAATTAGTGGAGAATAATATAAATGACCTCACAAACACATTGAGACCCCCTTTACATGAAGTCGTGACATAATCACGACTTTTTTTTTGTCCTATTTTATGATAGACTATATGGGCCTACAATAAAAATAAGGGGTTATGGATATGAGTTGGACTTATGATGATTTTACCAAAGCTGTTTTCAATCTTACGAAAATCGATTTATCCTCTTATAAAGAGAGACAGATGAAGCGAAGAATTGACTCTTTAATCAGTAGAAATAATTTTAGACAATATGAGGAGTACTATAAAGCTTTACAGACAGATAAAGATCTGCTGGAGAAGTTTCTAAATTATATTACCATCAATGTATCGGAGTTCTATAGGAATCCAGGACAATGGGAAGTTCTTAGAGAACACATTATCCCAATGCTCATAGAAAAACATGGCAAACTTAAAATTTGGAGTGCTGCCAGCTCAACAGGGGAAGAACCTTACTCTGTGGTAATGCTATTACAAGAATTTTTTCCCTTAGAGGATATCAAAGTAATAGCAACAGATATTGATAAAGAGGCTATACGTAAGGCTAAAGAGGGTCTGTACCTAGAAAAGAGTCTACAATCTCTACCCAGAGAATACATAAGCAAGTTCTTTACAGTAGAAGAAGAACTATTCAGGATTGACGATAGAATAAAGGAACGGGTGGAGTTTAGGCATCATGATCTTTTAATGGATCCTTATCCAAACAACTGTCATTTGATTATATGCCGCAACGTTATGATTTATTTTACTGAAGAGGCAAAGAACAAGCTGTATGTAAAGTTTGGAGAAGCCTTGGCAGATGATGGGGTACTGTTTGTAGGAAATACGGAGCAGATTATATTTCCTCACAAATATAAACTTAAATCCATTAGGACCTTTTTTTATAAGAAGATGTAAGATTATATATAAGTATTATTAACAAATCACCAGGTACATACATAGAAGATAAGAAGTAAAAAGGAGATCGTGACCAAATCGGATAAAAAAGACATATAAATAATTTGTGCAAGTCACAAATTATTGATTTTCCTGGTGCGAAAGGGGGGAGTCGAACCCCCATGAATGTATTATTCACTAGAACCTGAATCTAGCGCGTCTGCCAATTCCGCCACTCTCGCAAAAAGATGGTGCCTCGGGGCGGAATCGAACCACCGACACGCAGATTTTCAGTCTGCTGCTCTACCAACTGAGCTACCGAGGCATAAAAATAATATGGCGACCCGGAAGGGGCTCGAACCCTCGACCTCCAGCGTGACAGGCTGGCATTCTAACCATCTGAACTACCGG
>JAAYTG010000004.1 GCA_012518075.1 Clostridiales bacterium
CCTGGCCCTTATTGTCCAGAAGAAGGTAGAGCGAAAGCATCAGCCATCCTTCTCCCTAAGAATTCTCCATACCGTCTCTTATCGGATCAAGACCTGGCTAAATATTTGCCTGGAGCGGTAAAGAATTTAGACAAACTGGCCAGTTTAGATTACAGTGACCCTAATGATCGACCCTACTTCTGTCCTCTCCATACTAAGGAATGGTATGAAGGAGAACAACAACGACAGATAATGTCTGAACAAGTAGCTGCATTGATAGCCCAGGTAAAGTCAAGCATGGCCAATCCCAACTATGCTCCTAAACTTACCTCGGAGCGGAATAATAGGCTAAACAAGGCTATAGATAAGCTTGAAGAAGTCTTGCAAAATGGAAAAGTAAAAGTAGATAACCAATCAGATGAGACGGGAGTCTTGGAGAGTCTGCCTATATTTGATCCAAAAATAGTAGAGACTGAGATGGATAATCTGTCCAATATCGCTAAAGACATCTTTGACGCTATAGAGAAAGAACTGGAACTTGATAAGCAAAATCCGGATCCGGAACCTGTTTCTCCCGGTGAAGATGATGAGACTAATGAAAACGCTCCTTAGTCTGATGATAGGAAAACAAATACTGCTATAGGAAGATAATGAATCCAGATAGCAACCAACCCCTTGGGGAAGCCTTTAACTAGCCCAAGGGGTTAATTTTTTGCCTTAGGATCAAATAAAACCGAAGCTAGATAACCAAATACTATAGCAGCAGTAATTCCCCCTGCAGTGGCAACAACGCCTCCTGTAAAAGCACCAAGAAGACCTTTTTCTTCTACACCTTTAATAGCCCCTTTAGCTAAGGCATATCCAAAGCCTGGAAGAGGAACAGTAGCACCTGCCCCTCCAAAGTCCACAAGGGGTTCATAGATACCCAGAGCCGTTAAAATAACTCCTGAGGTTACAAACAATACAAGTATTCTGGCCGGTGTTAGGTTGGTTTTATCTATAAGTATCTGCCCTATAAGGCAAATTAATCCACCAATAATAAAGGCTTTTATATACTCCATAGCTCATCCCTTCTTCTCTATTGCAATAGCATGTGCGATACCAGGTATAGAATCCCCTTGCTGAGAGCTGACAGTGCTATGTAATGCTCCGGTAGATGCCATTAGAATACGGTTAAATTGACCGTCTTCCATTTGTTTTAATAGATATCCGGCTAATACAACTGCAGAACAACCACAACCACTAGCACCTGCATGAATATCCTGCTCTTCACTGAATATCTCACAACCACAGTCTATAAAACGACTTTCAATGTCATAACCTTCCTTTTTGAGTAAATGAATGGTTAGCTCCCTACCATACTTAGCCAAATCACCAGTTACTATTAAATCATAGTCTTCCGGTCCCCGACCCGTATCTTCAAAATGTGCCCTTATGGTATCGGCTGCCGCAGGTGCCATAGCAGCACCCATATTATTGGCGTCCTTGATTCCAAAATCTATGACCTTACCGGTCGTTACATGGGTGATACAAGGCCCTTCTCCACTGCTAGAGAGTAATACACCTCCTGCCCCGGTTACAGTCCATTGGGCTGTTGGGGGTCTTTGAGTTCCCATCTCTAAGGGAAACCTGAATTGCCTCTCGGCAGTACAAAAATGACTTGAGGTCAGGCAAAGGACATGGTCAGCATATCCTCCATCTACCATGACTGCCCCTAATGAGATGCTTTCTGTCATGGTTGAACAGGCACCATACAGACCATAAAATGGTATGCCTAAACTTCTAGCTGCATAGGCTGCAGATATGATTTGATCTAGTAAATCGCCACCAAAGAGATAATTAATGTCTGCAGGCTCCTTTTTGGCTTTTTTCATAATTAATTGGGCTGCTTCTATAAACATCCTTCGTTCGGCTTTTTCCCAACTCTTTTCACCCCAGAGATCATCTTCTAAGATTTTATCAAAATACTGGGCCAAGGGGCCTTCCCCTTCCTTCTTGCCAACTATAGATGCTCTGGAAGTAATCCTCGGAAGATTTTGAATAAAACTTATGGTCTGTCCACCTAATCTATTTTGTGCCATAGCTTATATCCCCTCATCTGATAAAAAAGTAGTTTACCAGTCCCACAACCACCGATGCACTAATTCCATAAACCAATACAGGACCTGCTATGGAAAACATTTTTGCCCCTACTCCCATTACATAGCCTTCCCTCTTATGCTCCATAGCAGGTGAAACTATGGAATTAGCAAAACCAGTTATGGGTACTACGGAACCTGCACCTGCCCTTTTCCCGATTTTTTCGTATATACCCATACCTGTTAATAGAGCGGAAATAAATATCAAGCTTATAGATGTTATTGTAGAAGCTTCCTCCGTGTTCATATCATAATAGTTCTTAGCTATATTAGTTATTAATTGTCCAAAAGTGCAAATGGTACCACCTACCAAGAAAGCCCTTATGCAATTGCCAATAATATTGGATTTTGGGCTTATGCTGTTTGCCAAATCCTGATATTCCTTATGTATCTTCTTTTGCTTTACATCTATAGAGTCCATACAAATCCCTCCTAAAGTTATTTTTTTCTCAGAAAATCCTTTTATACACGCCTTTGGCTAATAGTTTGATTCCATTAACTTAAGATATAAGCATAGATTGGATATTCGAAGATCAATTTAGACCAGTCTTTCTCCTATGGGGCTGGACATTCTTTATCTCCCTGTCCTCCACTAATTTGATATCTAAATCCTGCCTACTTTCCTTTTCCTCTAAATTCTTACCTTCAAAGTCTATAATCGGAACTTGATGATATCTTCTTCCCATTAGTCCTTCCTCTTTTCTAATTCATCTGTTTAGGCTACTTCAAGATTCTTAGTAAAACCCTGGTATAATCCAGTAAAAAATAGATCCCATTATCTTACCTAGTATTATTCCAATAATCAAAAGATAAATCCGCTTATTTATACCAATTCTATTGGATAACAAGGGAATTACATCTAGTGTTTCAGCCAAGGCCGAGGTCACCATGCCTACAAAAATTCCCATAAACAGACCTAGTAGTACAAGCCAACCTTTGCTTGCCTTAGTACCGGATTCAAACATGTATATGCAGGTTGATAGAAGGCTACCAAAAAGTATTACTCCTTTATAAAGAGATTTATATCTTTGAGTTTTACCTATATCCATGACTCTAGTAACTACTCCTAATACTGTAAAAAATGCAAAAACACCGGCTCCTACCATTGAACCACCAGATAAGCCTAAGATAACTAATAGAATTTTTTCATTTCTCCCCACTTTTCTGTCCCTCTTTATATTCCAAATATGACTCTACATCCATTTGATATTTATGCATCTCTATTTCTAAGGGATCTGGATGTTTGACCCTTTTCTTATCAGGAAATAGACCAAAAAAAAGGGCTATCCCCAGACCAATGCCTATAGAGTATGGAATATTAATCCAGTATGGGCTTATTGACTCTTCTCCGGTAACAGCAGTGATTAAAACTTCATGAACCTCATGCATATTAACGTCTGCATGAAAATACATAAGAGCAAGTCCGGAGCCAACAAACAAGAGAAGACTACTTATTGCTACTTTCACAAAGACCTTCAAGTCAACTTTTCGAGATTCTCCTATCCTATCCACATAGATGGATACCTGTTTTTCCCCCACTGAAAAAACCGAAACTGATGGAATAGCTTGTCTCACAATCTCAATTATTTCTACAGCATCTATAAGGGTTACACCAATGTCATTCCCTGTTAGAACCACCAAATCTTCTATCTTCTCTTTTATGTCCCATGGGCAGGACAAATGGGCTATATCTTTCAAATATATAGTTTGTCCTAGCTGTCCCTTGATTTGTCCTCTTAGTTGAATGTATATACTTCTATTCATATATATCTATCCGCAAATTCCATCATAAGAATCAAGAAATTTTGGAATATTATATATAAGCTTTGCTCCTGAATACACTTTGTCTTGTTGCTTGCCATTGTTGTCTATAATATTCCATATAAGCACAGCACTGCCTAGTATAATCAGTGCTAGGACTATAAGTCCAATTGTATATGCTCTTTTTTTTGTATTAACCATCTTTACTCCCCTCCTCAAATTAATAGATGGAGTTTATGGTTATTATGTGTATTAGCTATTTTTTTATCCAAAAAAAACACCCTTTTATAGGATGTTAGATAAGCTCTCTCATTCTTAACAGTACCTTCTTTTCAATTCTAGATACCTGTACTTGGGATATGCCCAGCTCCTTAGCAATGGCACTTTGGGTCTTATCATGGAAATAACGCATTATGATTATATACCTTTCACGCTCATCCAGCTTTGATAGAACGTCCTTTAGGGCAACCCTATCCACTACCTGTGACATTTGTCTATCATCCTTGGATACCTTATCTATTAAAAGAATGGGATTTTCATCATCCTCATAGACTACATCATAGATAGAGGTGGGCATCCTGCTTGCCTCTAGGGCATGTACAATTTCCTCCGGTTCATTTCCCACAACCTCAGCTATTTCCTGGATAGTAGGCTCTCTATGGAGACTAGCTTTGAGCTGCTCCTTTACTGCCATGGCTTTGTTGGCTAGTTCCTTTAGGGACCGGCTCACCTTTATAATCCCATCATCCCGTAAAAACCTCTTGATCTCTCCCATTATCATAGGAACTGCATATGTAGAGAATCGAACATTATACTGGGCATCATAATTCTTTATTGCCTTAATCAGGCCTATGGTACCTATTTGAAATAGGTCCTCATACTCATAGCCCCTATTTAAAAATCGCTTTATAATGCTCTTTACCAAGGCAACATTTTTCCTTACCAGAATATCTACCGCCTGTTCTTCCCCCTGCTGGGCTTTTTCCAGGAGAATCATGGTATCTTGGTGTGAAAGCAACCCCTTATCCTTACCCTCCCATTGGGCATATTCAGTGTTCATTATTATCTCCCCATCTTCTCGGTGGAGCTTCCTATATATTTGATCATTTTTACTCTGGTCCCCTGATTGACTCCAGAGGTCACCTCCACTTTATCCATAAAGGTTTCCATAACGGTAAATCCCATTCCAGAACGCTCCAATTCGGGTTTAGAGGTGTATAAGGGCTGGCGGGCCTTTTCAATATCCGCTATTCCCTTACCCCTATCAATTATCTCCATAACCAGCTTTCCCGGATATATGTATGCCCCTATTTCTACATAGCCCATTTTATCCTCATATCCATGAATAATAGCATTGGTTACGGCTTCAGAAACAGCAGTCTTGATATCTGTTATTTCCTCTAGGGTAGGATCCATTTGAGAGGCAAAGGCTGCAGCGGTTACACGGGCAAAGGATTCATTGCTAGATTTACTCAAAAACTTTATATGCATTTCATTTAATTTTTCCATTCTAATATACCCCCATATCATTTAAAGCTTGCTGTAAATCATCATAGTTTTTAATAATCCTATATATTCCTGACACTTGAAAGATCCTATCAATATGAGAATTAACATTAATAATACCCAGCTTCCCGCCCCTCTTTGATATGATCTTATATCTGCCAATTAGGACTCCAATTCCTGAACTGTCCATAAAAGTTAAGTTCTTTATATCCATAACTATATTCTTAATGGTGGGATTCTCTAACCTATGATCTATATATCTTCTTACCCGATCAGCTGTATGATGATCTAGTTCACCTTTCAGAGAAACCACCAATACATCTTGCCTTTTTCTGCTTGATACCTGCAAAATTATTACCTCCTATTGTGAGAAGTGCAATGCTCTTTCTACTTCTATACTGGTCTTCACTAGCTATATTCTTCACTAGCATAACTTTTCCTTCATAGAAGAATGACTATTAATGTTGCTTCTTTCACTAATAAAGTAAAATCCTCTCGACATATGTCGAGAGGATCTAAATATATTTCTAAACTTCAACCTCTTGAATTTCTACCCTAATTGACTGCCTCTTATTCATATCTTCTAAAATTCTACTCTCGTCTTCCCAAGATCGATACTTCTTTCTCTCATCATCAGTCAGTATAACCTTATCCATAATTTGCCTTCCTGTCATAGGCTTATCGCTTACATAGGTCTGCATAATGGGATTGCTATCAACTACTGTCAATATTGCATAAACGTATTTCATAAGCTCTCTCAAACCCCTTCTATATATGTAATTAAATCAAGCTTACCCTTGAACTAGGTAATAGTAATTATACATAAGTTTATAATACTTTCACCTACATTTCAATATGGAAAGAAGTATAAATCATTCTTCCATATCCTGATTGTCTTTGTCCTTTGCTTCCTGGCCTTCCCCTTCCTCTTCTTGAACCTCATCATCAGTTACATCAATATCTAACCTGCTATTTCTTACTGCGCTAACTATTATATCATCCTTTTTATCTATTATACTCAACTCCTCAGATATCTCCAAATCTCCAATCATTATTTTCTGACCCTGTTCTAATCCTTTAACCAGTATACTAAAATGGGTTGGAATATGCTGAGCAAGACCTTCCACTTGCACAGAGTTTTTCTGCCGCTGTATGGTAACATCCCTTCTAACAGTATCATTAATCCCCTCTATCCTAATAGGTACATTTGCCTTGATCTTTTGATCATTACTGATAACCTGAGCATCCACATGTATTATGTCCTTGCTTATGGGATCTCTCTGTACCTCCTTAAGTCTAACGGGCTTTATCTCATTTTCCATGGCAATTTCAAAGAAGACATTCTGCCCGGCTTTTCTGAGTAAACCGTTAAAACTCTTGCTTTCCATCATTATAGGGGTAGACTGATAATCCTCCCCATAAATAACACCAGGAATATAGCCTTGTTTTCTCACCCGCTTAGCCTTCATATCAGCTGTTCTTTTGGTTGCAGCAATAGTCTTTCTCTCCATTTACTTAGCACCCACTCTCATATTTTGCCATTATTATCTCCAATATCATTCTTTTTTATTAAAACCGGCTCTTAATTTTATTGATAAAAAAAGCAATGGATTTCCCATTGCTTTCTCTATCACTTAGTTTTTATCTATAACCAATTAGTGCAACTGATTTGTTAAAATCTACCTCTTCTCCTTCTTCTCCTAAATAGTTCTGATATTAAAATAATAGCTATTAGATCACGTAAAATAGGTCGTCTAAAAACAAATTGCTGTGCCCCCACCCCTTGATGCATAGGAATCCAAGATCCTGCATAGCCCTCCAGCTCAGGCATATCTCCTGCACACATATCATAGCATTCATTGACCATGCTCTCTATCTGCTCCTGAGTAGGATATGGTACATTGGGATTATCCATACGGTCACATATCCTATACACATAGGGATATAATTTATAATATATATCTGGATACATAATAGGATAGACCATATCATCATCCATCTCATAATCTATCCAGGGACAATCCCAATAATACCGCCTATGGTATTCCATGGGATATCTACACTCGGGCATTGGACGCCAATGAGAATCGCCATAAGTCATTTAGGCACCCCCTCATATATATATTAGTATATCTACATAATTATCTTATGAGATAGGTGCTAAATGTGTTCATGCAGCCCTTTTAAGAATTTGATCTAACTGATCCTCATCCAAGGTTTCTTCTTTTAGTAGCGACATAGCTATTGCCTCTAATTGCTCCCTATTTTCCATGAGCAGACTCCTTACACAGCTATAGAGAATATCCAGATTCTTTTTAGCCTCATCTAGAAAATTATCCTGAACCTGCCTTATACCATTTCTATAAAGGACATCATAGTTAAGCAGACCAGAACTATCTGTCATACCAAATCTTCTGACCATATCCAGCAAAACTTCGGTAGCTTTCTCCAGGTCATTTGAAGCACCGGTAGTTATATTATCTTTACCAAAGATAATTTCCTCTGCACAGCGGCCAGCTAGCATAATCTTAATATTGTTCTCCATATCCTTCTTTTTAGCATACATTCGGCTGGGAGGAATATTCATACTAAAGCCCCCTGCTCCCTTTGTACTGGGTATTATGGTTACCTTAGATACCTTGTTTTCTGGTGCTACTAGCTTAGTAATGAGAGCATGACCTGCCTCATGATAGGCAGTTATTTTCCTATCTATCTCGGATATTGAACTTCTATCCTTTTTCTCATAGCCAGCTACAACAATGTAAAAAGCCTGGTCTATGTGTTGCTGATGGATTGTGCCACTGCCTTTTCTGGCAGCAATAATAGCAGCTTCATTCATTAGATTTTCCAGTTGTGCACCACTAAAATATACGGTCTGGTTAGCCAACTTTTCTAAATCCACATCCTGATCAATAGGCTTATTCTTACAGTGAAGCGCCAAAATTTTGAGCCTGGCCTTTACATCGGGTAGCCCTATCTCAATATGACGGTCAAACCTGCCTGGTCTCAATAAAGCCTCATCAAGGGTGTCTAGACGATTGGTAGCCGCCACTACCACAATGCCTTCGTTATCATCAAAACCTGACATCTCAGCCAATAGAGCGTTTAAGGTCTGGTCCCTTTCGTCGTTACCTCCCCCATCTAGACCCCCATCTCTCTTCTTACCTAGGGCATCGATTTCATCGATAAAAATAACACATTTTCCTACCTGCCTAGCCTTTTTAAAGAGTTCTCTCACCCTTGAAGCACCCACCCCAACATACACCTGGACAAAATCAGAACCTGTTACGGCATAGAAGGGAACTCCTGCTTCACCAGCAATAGCTTTAGCAAGTAGTGTCTTGCCTGTTCCGGGAGGTCCATAGAGAATAACTCCTCTAGGCATTCTAGCACCGTATTTGGAGTATTTCTCAGGATTGTTAATAAAATCAATTAGCTCTTCAACACTATTAACAGCCTCTTGGTTACCAGCTACGTTTGAAAAATTAACCTTTATCGATTCCTCAGGTTTTATGCTCATGCCTACCTTGGAAGCTCTGCTCTGGCTTTTGCCTGATCTCTTGGCTAGGATAAGAAGAAGGCCAACCAGTCCTAGCAGGACTATAGAGCTCATTGCCTGGCTTAGTATCTCCTGGCCCTTCATCTCGTCTACAATAATATCAGCTTTCAAGAGTTCTTCTTTAAGCCCTTCCTTTCTTGGGTTGTCCGTTAGGAATTTAGTACCATCCTTTAAGGTCCCTTGCATAGTATCTTCGTCGCTTAAGAATACCTTTTCGATACTCCCCTTCTCAACTTCCTCTAGGAACTGATTATAGGAAATCTTTTCTGGTTTGGGCTTTTGCCATTGCCAAACCCCATGTATTGTAAGCAATAGTGTTATTATTACAGATATTATTATAATTTTATGTTTCTTACTCACTCTTCACTCCCCCTATTCAATCTTCATTTTATTGTTTTTAGTCTTTTTCTAGGCACCTCTAATGCCTATTTTATATGTCTATCTCTTTTGTCTATCTCTTTCAATTAGCTGAGCAATACAATTGAGTTAGTTTACATAATATCACTAGTACATTATACAATATACAAATCCACTTGTCCATGGAATTGTGTGGTATGGTTTATGGATATAAAAAATGGGAATAATAACTATTAAATGATAGTAAAGCTTAAATAAGTTTTAGGGGGAAAAGATATGGACCAACGAGACCCTCTACCAATCAGACGAGGGAAAAGATCAGATAATAGATACAGAAAAAGAAGAAGGATAACAAGGATAATTCTGGCCATTCCACTCATAGGCATAGCCATCCTCCTTACTATACTGGCATACATCCTTGGCACCACCATTAGCACCTGGAAAGAGCTAGATATGGCAAAGCTGGAGCAGGTTCAGCAATCTTCCTTTATCTATGACCTTGAAAACAATAAAATCACTGATATTCATGGTGTAGAAAATCGAGTAAAGGTGCCCCTTTCCGATATACCAGAGCACGTTCAAAACGCTTTTATTGCTACAGAAGATATTCGCTTTTATACCCATCCAGGATTTGATATAAAGCGTCTTGCCTCTTCCCTATGGCAAAATATTAAGGCTCGAGCCTATGTGCAAGGAGGTGGAACCATAACCCAGCAAGTAGTCCGAAATGCCTTTTTGTCTCAAGAAAAAGTTATGAGCAGAAAGATACAAGAAATCTACCTAGCTTATGAATTGGAAAAAAAATATTCTAAGGAGCAGATTCTTGAGACCTATCTAAATCTTATATATTTTGGCAAAGGCACCTATGGCCTTGAAGCTGCATCTAATAGGTATTTTGGAAAATCCATAAAGGATATTAGCCTTGCCGAAGGAGCCATGCTAGCAGGGATAATAAAGAATCCTGGACGGTATTCTCCTTTAATAAATGAAGAGAATTCTATAAATAGGAAGAATTTAGTTCTAGATCTCATGGTAAAAAATAATTATCTGTCAGAAGAAGAAGGAAGGATAGCCAAAGAGGAAACTATCGAAATAATAGAAACTCCTCCAGAATCTAATATTCATAGTTTTTTCATGGACATGGTCTTAGAAGAGGCAGCTGATATTTTAAATGTGAAAGAAGAGGAGCTGTATACTAATGGATATAGAATATATACAAGTCTAGATAGAGACTTGCAAAAATTTACTGAAATACTATTTGACGATACAAATCTATTCCCCAAAAGTCCTTCTAGCGGTGAGCCCTGCCAAGGAGCCCTAGTTGCGCTTGATAGCTCTACAGGGGAAGTTAGGGCACTTCTAGGCGGCAGAAGAGAAGGCGCCCCCCTACGCAAGGCCTTTAATAGGGCGACTCAATCTATGCGGCAACCAGGTTCTGTCATCAAGCCCTTGGTGGTATATACACCCGCAATAGAAAACTTTGGCTATATGCCTGTATCCTTTGTAGAGGATGCCCCATTTTCTGTGGATGACTATTCTCCCTCCAACTATGGTGGTAAGTTTAATGGTTGGGTCACCATACGTGAAGCCGTGGCCAGATCAATCAATGTGCCTGCTGTGAAGGTGCTCTATGATATTGGTATAGGTAGCGGTATGTCTTTTGCCAAGAAACTGGGAATACCCTTTGCTGATGAAGATAGGAATCTCTCCATTGCTCTGGGTGGCTTCCACTATGGGATAAGCCCTATGGAACTTGCTAGAGCCTACGCTTCTCTAGCTGATGGGGGGAAATATAAGGATTATACTACCATCCGGAAAATAGAAGACCCAAACGGTATAGTTGTCTACCAGTTTAATCCTTACAAATCACAGTATTTTTCTGAAGAATCAGCCTTTATTATGAACCATATCCTACAATCTAGTGTTGAATGGGAGGGGGGTACTGCAAGTAGATTAAAGTCCTTAGGCATCCCCTTAGCAGCAAAGACTGGAACAGTCCAACTTCCCGATACCAAGGAATTTGAAGGTATCAACGGTACTAAGGATGCCTGGATAGCAGTCTATAATCCTGACTATGTTATAACGGTATGGATGGGTTTTGACGA
>JAAYTG010000190.1 GCA_012518075.1 Clostridiales bacterium
CACCTAGATACATATTAATTGAGGTCTTTAACCAATCAAGGGATGGTCCTTGGTATTCTCTATTTCGGTAATCATCTTCTTTTTGTATAAACTGCCGTGCCACACCCATTCCCATAATGACCTCGGGCATGGCACTATCCTCAGAGGGATAACGCCCTTTCTCAAGCTCAACCATTTGGAAAAGCTCCTTTGCAGGGACTGCTACTACATTTAAATAATCGGCATGATACCTATCTACTTCGCCATACATCTGCAGGTTTTTCATGGGCACTACTCCATCAACATGCTCTATATCTCCAAGAGCCCCTACTGCAATATCATCTAACTTAACAGCATTTGCCCCCATTTTGCTGTAACCGTCCATAGAATCTCCCATGACTTGGATCTTTGTTAGTTCCGCTCCCTCTAGCATTTCATCAAACTGTATCAGATTGGTAAGTCCGATAGCTACCATAATGATAATGCTGGTGGTTCCTATGATAACACCCACCACTGTAAGCAGAGATCTTCCCAAACGTCTATATAGATTAAGGGCTGCCAAATGTATTATATCAAAGGTCTTCATTGCCATATTCCCTCTTCAATTTATCGACTTTCCTCTTATAGGATATTGCCCCAAATAACATCATAGCTACCCCTGCAGTTAGGGATATGGATACCCACCACTGAGAAGCTCTCTCCGGTTTTTCTTCCGGTTCTTCCTGCTGATCAGGGGCGCTATCGAATACCGGTCTTTCTATATTTGTTGCTAACTCTACAGTTTTTGTATGACCATCCCCGTATTCATCCTCATAAGTGATGGTCATAACACCTTCTGATCTACCATATTTGCCTACCTCGTCATCCCTGGATACACTCTCGTTGGAATCTTCATCATCTTTAGCGTCTTCACTATTGGAATCATCATCCGTAGATTTATTCTCATTTCCCATATCCAAGGTACCGAAGAAAGCATAGATTTCTGCACTGCTGGAGGTTCCAGGCTCCATATTACCAAGATAAGCGCTACCATCGGGTATTACACCTGGCATCTCTATGGTACATCGGACATTATAGATGGTACTCTTGCCCATATTGAATATATTTGTGGAAATGGGCAAACTATCCCCTGCATTGACAGTTGGTGGTATATTTATTTCATCCATTTCTAATCTAATGGGCTGCCTTATCTCCAACAATATCTCTTCATTTACCGTGTAGGAAGTACGAGCACTGTCCTCATATTCTATGGTTAGTAAGATCTTCTGGGGTTGAGGCTCGGCATCTAGCCTAGTTTTCATATGCAAGGTCAGCTCATGGGTTTTACCCTTGGGGATTTCATCTATAAAAAAGGTATTGGTCTTGGAGTCGGGCAGAATATGTTCTGTCTCCCCTTTATAGGTTACCTTAATATTATGAGTGTCCCAGTTCTTTTCTGTATTCTTTAGCTTTACCAGTACATCAAAGGTCTCCCCCGCCATTACCACTTCAGGCGTTACTTGGTATTCACTTAAAATGATTTTAGGCTGGGGTCTTGGTTCAGGCTCCTTTTCAGACTCGGGCCCAGGGGATAGCTCAGTAGCATTTGGATCCTTACCATCGGTAATGGTTACATATACAGTAAAGGATTGCTCCACTTGCTCATTAGTTGCCTGAGGTTGATCTTGATTATCTGAATTGTCCGATTCATCCGGTGTCCCTTCCTCATTTTGCTCCTCTAATTTAATGGCGTAATTGGTATTTATTACTACAGGATATGTTCCATTTGCCCTATTTGCCGATAGAGGTATTTCAAGACGAACCAAATAGCTGGACACTTTAGACTTTCCATCATTTATAGTATTATTGCTCAAAGAAACATTCATCTGATAGTTGGAGTAGGAAAAGGGCGAATCCGCCGGATTTCCTAGATCAGGAGTGACCGTTATCCTGTCTCCAATTATTTTATTGCCTCCCTCATAGATTAGGGGTAATATAATGGTTGCCTTACCGTCTTTAACTGTAGGTTTATAGCCCTTGGAGTAGGAAGTGTTCATGCCCTTATACACATTTTGATTATCGATTACCAATTTGCCCCCCGCTGCATAGGCAACGGGAATTGATAATATTAGCATAATTACCGCTATAAATATTGTAATTACTCTTTTCATAGTTCGTCGTCCTCCCTATCTACTATTCGTCCATCCTCTATATAGATTATTCGATCTGCATGTACGGCTCTTTGCATATCATGGGTTACCATTAGGATTGTCGTACCTTGATTTATAGATATATCCTTTAATATCTCTATAATCTGATCTGCAGTATGAGAGTCCAAGTTCCCTGTAGGTTCATCCGCAAATACTATATCAGGGTTACTTATTATGGCTCTAGCTATGGATACCCTTTGCTGTTGACCACCCGACAGCTCCCCCGGCTTGTGGTGCAGATGTTTTTGCAGATCAAAAAGGGTTAATAGTTCCCTTGCCCTCTCCATCCGCTCTTCCCTTCCTATCCCCTGGGCCATTAGAGGAAATGCCACATTTTCCTGTGCTGTCAATACTTCAAAAAGGTTAAAGGATTGAAACACAAACCCAGTATGCATTAATCTGAAGCTGACTAGCTGTTCTTCACTCATCCTATGTATACCCCGTCCTTTTATTGCAATACGACCTGCACTAGGAGATTCCAAACCGGCAAGTAGTGAGAGTAAAGTGGATTTGCCACTTCCCGACGTACCTACGATAGCAACAAATTCACCTGGCATAATATCTAAGTCCACAGATGCTAAAGCCTTTAATCGGATTTTTTGGGTCTTGTATATCTTGGTTAGATTCCGGGCTACAATGATTGGTTCAACCTTTTTATTCTCCATCATCGCACCACCGTCAATATACCGCTATCCATCTCGCAAACTGTATCACAAAGCTTTTCAATATCAGCTTGATTATGACTTGCCAGTAATATGGTTTTGCCTCGGGCTTTGAGCTCTTGTATTAGTTCATGCATATCTGCTACGCCGTGCTTATCCAAGCCATTGAAGGGCTCATCCAATATCAGTATACGGGGATCCTCCATGATGGCCTGGGCAATGCCCAGACGTTGGCGCATCCCCAATGAATACTTAGATACCGGTTTTTTCATATTGGGATCTAAGCCCACACGTCGAATGGTATCAGCAATCTGCTTGCTATTTACCTTACGGTTAAGGGAAGCCAGTATCTGTAGGTTTTTCATCCCTGAAGCATAGGGCAAGAAGCCGGGAGTTTCGATGATGATCCCCATATCCTCAGGAAAATCCACGTCTTTGCCAACCTGCTGATAATCCACCATTATCTTGCCTTTTGTGGGATAGAGAAAGCCGCATATACACTTAAACATTACCGTCTTTCCACTACCATTGTTTCCCACTACCCCATGAATCTTACCCTCTTCGAAGTCATGATTCACATCATGTAATACTTCCTCCTCACCAAAGGATTTATATACATGCTGTACGCTTATTGCTATATCCTTCTTATCATCCTGCATTAATCCAACCCCCCTGTGAAGTTAAAGTTGTACTTTTTCATGGAGAAAAATGATATTAAGAAACATATGAAGATCAATATACCGAATATTATATAGGTTTGCCATAACCTTGGTAGCAGATCATAACCAAAGTTATGCATATGGTATGTAGCGTGTTGAAGGGGCGATGCCCAGCCTGTAGCCACATTTGCGATATACATTTGCTCTTCATTCAGCTTTAATGCATCTTTGAATAGCTGAGGGTTCAATAAAAAGCCATATAAACTAAAGATAAAAACGCTTCCGATACCCCAAAAATTACCCTTCCTAAGATTCATGACAAACATTATAAGAACGCATAGCAAAGTATATAGTAGCATAAGGAGAAAGATTGTGATCATACACTCATAGGGAGTGGACATCTCCATGGTCTTGACGGAACTAGGAAGGGCTACAGCTTGTCCAGCTCCTGAATAACCAAGCATAGCTGCGGTTTCAGACCACATATTTCCAATAAAGGCGTTTTTCGCACAGATTACAATGCTTGAAATCAGTATAAATACCATATATACAAGGACTGCTAGACATATATAGAGAACTTGACCTACCACCCATTTAAACCGTGTTGTCCGCATAAGATAATAAGGGACCCCTGTATCAAGAAAAGGCATATCGGAAAATAGGAGGATGAGCAATAAGGAGGCTAGCAGAATGGAGTTGCTATCTCCAAAGGTCCATACAAAGGGCTCTACAACCTGCATAATGGTCTTATACTCATAGCTAAATTGAACCGCTTTATCAGTCAGAAGAAAACATAGTACAAAGGCCAGTCCAAAGGTTATAATGATACGGGGGTTCTTTCTCCATCGCCTAAAATTATACCAGCATATCTCCCACACCTGATACAGTGCTAATAAAGGCCTGAATCTACGCCTTGACTTTTCCATTAGCGCTTAATCCTCCCTTCTATAACCACATCATTTATCATCATAATAATTATGTTAAACAAAATAACTAGCAACATAATACCCCAATCGCCCCCTACCCAAGGATTTTGAGGAGTCAACCATTCTTTAGGGTTGATTACGTATATGCTATGGAAATATCGCTCTGACAGAATGACTAACACATAATAGATAACGAAAGGTGCTGCATATGCCATATATTTGCTCAAAGTGATATTGGCAAGGAGCGAGCCAACAGAAGCCCACAGCCAGCCGCACAAAAAGAAGACCAGGGCTTTTCTCACTAGTATATTAATAGATGATACAGCCATGGGATCAGCAATCTCCAGGGGCCTATATACTAGAGATGCTATAAAATATGATACTAATATCCCAATCGCCAGTGCTAGCCCTCCTGATATCCCAGCCCCTACAACCTTGCCCTTTATGTATGCAGATTTATCGCACTTCATAAGATAAGGCTTGATAAATCCGCTTTTATATTCATCCAAGAATGCAATCGTATATGGCAAAGTGCAAAGGATGGGCACAACCATAAGAACAATATCCGATGATAGACCGGTAAAGATAAGCTGGGCATGATAATCAGTGTATAATCCCATACCTATATCCTTAGGGAATAGCAGCTTCGCCCCAGCACCAATGGCTATAGATAATATCATAGCTAGGCAAGATAGCAGGAATGGCAAGCTATATATGGCTCTCTTTAGATCCGTTTTTATTTCATCCACTATGCTATAGTCCTTTCATCGTTATCAAAACCTCAAGACTTGTCACTCTCTGATTTGCTTATATATCTGTTCAGTTTACTTGTCAAAATTATAATATTAACACCCTATTCTAAGAAATCAATACTTAATGGACAAACGACATCTTTATCGGCATAAACAATGTATTTTATGGGAATATCCCCTAATTCTTTTTGTTAAGCATGTTAGGATAATTTAGCATGGCTGCTACCTTCCCATCTATTGTTAACAAACCATACTTTACGCTATCCTTATCTAAACTCAATTCACAAGTAGTCAAAGGAAGTTCACCTAAAGAGTCTTTAAGGGAGATTATTTGTTTTAACAAATCAAAATCAGCATCTAAATAAATTTTCTTTATTAATTCATATAGATCAGGATCCTCCTTGATACAGATATCTTGTCGATAGACGGATACCATATCCTTATTGGATGAATTCGTATTTTCAGAGTATTTGTAATCGCCTTCTCCCAGTTCCTCGGTAAGTCTTTTGTCAACAGTATCAATATCATCGTCTTTTATATTGGCAGAAATTGTAGTTAAACAATCATTGTAGAATAATAATGAAACGGCCGTTTCGCTGCCATAGATATTATACTCTTTGTTTGTAGTCACTAAGACAATTATATCCTCTTCAGTTCGTATGTAATGCTCTGTTTTTAGACTCATGGCCTTGACAGCCTCTTCTACATTCATTCCCCAGTGCAATCCATCAATAGGAGGAGCCCATCCATAAAATTGTTTTTGTTTGCAACCAGTTGCTACCATAATCATGAACAACATACTGGATACAAGGATTAAAGCAACTTTCTTCATGAGCAACTCCTCCCTACACGTAAATTTATTATATAATCAATATTCCCTATTTCGATCGATAACGCTACCGTCAATGGCTTTGATGATTAGAAATATTTCATTTTCACCATCGGTGGTCTTATCATCTGTGCGATATGGGTAAGACCAATGGATCTACTTGTGAGTGAAGTTTGATAATACATATTTTCCCTAATACCCTTGAGATGGATCGATGATACTACCGTCAATAGCGTTAATGACAGCATAAGGGAATGGTCTGTTAAGGAATTCTCCTTTACTAGAATCAAATCCTTTATAGCGGATTTCTTCATTGCCCAAGAACATCCATGCAGGCACCATACGATAGGCTTCAGGACGATCCTTGACCCGTATACGCACAAGCCCCAGACGTATATCCGTAATATTAACTTCTCCCGACTCTATGTCACTTATATGCTCATTATAGTCCAATACCTCTGAGTCAAGGGTTATCATTTCCGAATCATAAAACCTTCTTTTAATCTTCTTGGTTTCATCATCATCACCATCAAGGTTATAACCAAATACCACCATATCTGTATAATG
>JAAYTG010000191.1 GCA_012518075.1 Clostridiales bacterium
GAAGCTATCCTTATGGAAGCAACTCTTGCACTGCTCCAAGAGGCCAGTATCCGTCTACCAAGAGTAGTAGGTCAGACAGTATCCATTGTAGGAGGACTGGTAGTAGGACAGGCAGCCGTGCAGGCAGGTATTGTAGGTCCTATTATGGTAATTATAACAGCTCTTACTGCCATAGGTTCTTTTACAACATCTGATTATAGTTTGGGATTGGCTACTAGAGCAGTAAGGATTCCTTTTATGATATTGGCATCAACTCTAGGTTTTTTTGGAGTTTCCATGGGCATGTTATTATTGCTCATTTATATAGCCGATCTAGAGAGCTTTGGTATACGTTATATTCGGCCATTATCCCCCTATAGGAGCAATGATTTAAGACAAACACTTATAAGGAGTAAGGATAGCTCGGTAGAGCGACCTGTTTTTTTAAACCCTCAGGATAGACAAAAACAGTCAAGGGTGAAAAGAGGTGGTGGGGATGAAAAATGAAAAGCTAACGTCAGCTCAAATATTCGTAATCACTGTATTCAGCATTTTAGGAGTTGATGTATTAGTGGTTCCCCATGATATGGCATCACTGGTAGAGCAGGATGCTTGGATTTCACTGATATTGGGAGGGTTACTGCTTTTCATAGGTGCAATACCCCTCATATATCTTTTGAACATTTATCCTGATAAGGATCTGCCCCAGATTGTCTTGCTGGTCGCAGGGAAATGGATGGGTAGAATTTTACTCCTTCCTATTATCCTATTTGTTATCATATATGCCGGAATGTCTACTAGGATATTTGCTCAAGCACTCAAATTGTTTCTAGTGGATAAAACACCTTTATGGGTTATTGTAATATCTATGGTAATTGTAGCAGCATATATTGTATATAAGGATGTATATACAATGGGAGCCGTATTGGATATTATTTTTCCCATTTCTATCATTAGCCTACTAATTCTTATTCTCTTGTCATTGCAGAACATAGAGCCTGATAGGATAAGACCTATTTTGTTTAGAAATACCAAAGATGTGATTAAGGCTGTTATTCCGGGGTTCTATCATTTTGCGGGTTTTGGCATAATTTCATATTTTATCTGTTATGCATCTGATAGAAAATCAGCCAATAAATCTTTTTTATTAGGTCTTCTTGTGCCTGTATCCTTTTATGTTGTTATAACCATGATATGTATTATGGTTTTTGGCGTACCTCCCCTTAAAATTATAGTTTATCCAACATTAAATCTCTCAAAATCCATCGAGTTTGAAGCTGCAATTCTAGATCGATTAGAGTCCTTTATGGCAGTGTTTTGGATATCCATGGTTTTTGCATCTCTAGCTCTATTTTATTATGTTTCAGTGAGAAATTTATCTGAGTTTTTCTCTATACCCAATAGATACAGAGTATACGTCATTTATGCTCATATTCTTATACTACCTATAATTTCTCTCTTTCTGCCAAGCAGTGTAGAGGTTTTTGAATTTCATGATAGAGTGAAGTATCTCGAGGTTCTTATTGCCTTCGCCATATTTCCCATAGTGACAGTTTGGGCAGCTATAAAGAAAAAGAGGGGTATGCAGGAATGAAAAAGTCTCCACTCCCTATGATTTTTCTACTGATGACAATAAGTCTACTAATATTTACAGGATGTTGGGATCGGAAAGATATCGAGAATAGAGGGTATGTGCTGGGAATTGCCATTGACTCCTATCCTCCTAAAGATTCTCAAGCAAAAGGGGATAAGGCAATACAAGAGGAATTTGAAGAAACCAAAACAGCGATAGGCCAACCTATCTATAAGATGACGGTACAGCTACCCATTATAAAAAGATCCCCATCACTTGCTGCATCGGGCTCAGGGAGTTCCGGTAGTGAGTCTAAAACCTGGCAAGTAACTCAGTCAGGTAATGCTTTTATCAGCATGGAGCGGGAGATGGAATCCAGAACCAGTCTGACCCTCTATTATGAGCATCTCCAAGTCCTAGTTCTATCGGATAAGGTATTACAGGACGGGCTGGACAAAATGATAGATTTTTTCTTAAGACATCGGGAGATGAGAACCAGTGTTAGTATATTTGTTGCAGAGGGCTCGGCCAAAAAGATACTGGAGGTAGTGCCCCAGGAGGAGGATCATTCTGCTACCTATCTATTTGAGCTTCCTCTTAATGCCGATAAAAACTCCAGAATTGCTTATAAGCATAATTTGGGGGAGGCTATGAATTGTCTTCGTAGTGGGGATGCTTTTGTCTTGCCCAAGGTAGAAGCTTCCAAACACGAAATTAAGATAAAAGGGGGCGCTTTGGTTAAAGGGGGCAAAATGATAGGGTGGGCAGATGAATTGGATATAGAGGTCATTAATATCCTTGCAGACAAGTATAAAGGGGGAACTGTCATTGGGCGTATGCCGGGAAACTCAGAAGGGCATATAGTCATGGAGGTGACTGGGGCAAAAACTAAAATTATCCCTGTTATTGAGAATGGTGAATTAAGCTTTGATGTAGATGTAAAAGTGAAAGGAAAGTATGCTGAACAGATGGGAGTCACTAGCGGAGGATTGGTGGATAGAGCTTATATAGAGGAATGCGAGAAGGAGTTCGCTAAGACAATTGAAAAGAGATGTAGACAAACCATTGAAAAGATGCAAAAACAATATAATGTTGATGTCTTTCAATTAAATAGAAGAGTGAGAACTCAGAAGCC
>JAAYTG010000192.1 GCA_012518075.1 Clostridiales bacterium
CTCAATTTCCCTCTACTGTACAGGATTTATAGCTTATGGTATAATAGCTGTGCTGTGGGAAAAAATAACTGTATTCAATTGCTTTTTTTGAAAAACTATCAAAAGAGGATTCTACCAGTGATTCCCATAATCCACAATATGAGAATTTTATAGAAAAGCCTAGTTAACTCAGATATAATGTATAATACCCTTAGAAGAGAGTGAGGAATATATATGGGACGGACAGTAGGTACTATAGCCAAAGGAATAATAACTCCTATCATAAAAGAAGGTGACGATTTAGTACATATTGTAGTTGATTCTGTTCTTAAGTCCATGGAAAACGATAATTACAGCCTTAGGGATAGAGATGTACTTGGAATTACTGAGTCTTTGGTAGCACGGGCTCAGGGGAATTTTGTTTCCATTGATGATATCACAACAGACATAAATAGATTATTTACTGGGGACATTGGCTTAGTTTTCCCCATTTTAAGCAGAAATAGGTTCTCTTTAATACTCAAGGCAATGGCTATGACAAATAAGAAAATCTATGTTTTTCTTGATTATCCCTCTGACGAGCTAGGGAACCACCTAATGGATGTAGATGAAATGTATAGAAAAGGCCTTAATTCTTATACCGGGATACTAACGGAAAAGGAATACAGGGAGATTTTTGGCGCAAAAGCTCCACATCCATTTACTGGGGTTGACTATGTAGACCTCTATAAAAGCCTTGGTGTTAACAATAATATTGAGATATATTTGTCTAAGGACCCTAGAGCAGTCCTAGACTATTCAAAAGAAGTTTTAGTGGCCAATATTCATCATAGATTTAGAACTAAGAAAATTTTACTAGATGCAGGGGCAGAGAAGGTGCTATGTTTAGATGATATTTTAACCAAACCTATTTCATGCAGGGGATATAACGAAGAATATGGTTTGTTAGGTTCCAACATGGCTACAGAAGAGAGTTTAAAGCTTTTCCCGAGAGATTGTAATAAAATTGTGATGGAAATACAGGCAGCCATTAAAGCCAAAACCGGCAAACATATCGAAGTTATGGTCTATGGCGATGGAGCATTTAAGGACCCTAGAGGTAAGATTTGGGAACTTGCTGATCCAGTGGTATCTCCTGGCTATACACCTGGATTGGAAGGAAAACCTAATGAGATAAAGCTTAAGTATATTGCTGACAACCAATCAGAAAAAATGGATCCAGGAGAAGTGGTTAAGCTGTTAAAGAGCAAGATTAAGGACAAAAATGACAATCTGATAGGTAAAGCCGAATCCCTGGGTACAACCCCAAGGCAGCTAACTGATTTGTTGGGAAGCCTATGCGATTTGGTCAGTGGTAGTGGTGATAAGGGGACCCCCATAGTCTTAGTACAGGGATATTTTGATAACTTTGCTTCAGAATAATCAGACTTTATTTATATTACAAATAACTAATCCACATAACCCAGCAATATCATAGTAATAATGATTTGCCGGGTTTTTTAACTCATGATATGTCAGTCTTAATACAATAACATTTTCGAAAAGAGGTGTTTAATGTAATGGTTGAAATAAAGGGCAGGTATAATACTGCAATAGTTTTCACACAAAAAGTTGAAAAGGGAGCTATTGAACAGATACGTGAGCTATGTGATCAGGAGTTTATTAAAGGAAGCCTTATAAGGATTATGCCCGATGTACATGAAGGGCTGGGCTGTACCATAGGGACAACCATGACCATAGGGGATAAAATAGTACCTAGTTTGGTAGGTGTAGATATAGGATGTGGGATTGAGACAATTGAGCTTAAAGACAGGGAGCTGGATCTGGAAAAGCTAGATAGTATAATATATAAATATATACCAGCTGGATTCAAAATAAGAAACAAGCTACATAAGTACGTAGACAATATCAATTTTGATGGACTAATCTGCAGGGAACATGTAGATTTAAATAGGGGCAGGCTAAGTATCGGCACTTTAGGAGGGGGCAATCACTTTATTGAAGTAAATAAGGACCAGAAGGGCTGTCTATATCTTACAATACATTCGGGAAGTAGACATTTAGGAAAACAGGTTGCTGAATACTATCAAAAATTAGCATATAGAAAACTAAGGGATAAATCGATAAAAGTAAATAAGCATTTAGCGTATCTAGAGGACAAGGATTATAATGATTATTTAAATGATATGGCTATTGTACAAAAATATGCTGTATATAATCGCAAAGCTATAGTTGATGAGATTATTAGCAGAATGAAGCTTAATATAGAGAGTCAGTTTACCACTATCCATAACTATATTGATCTTGATGGTATGATACTTAGAAAGGGGGCTATATCGGCCCAAAAAGGTGAAAAGATACTGATCCCCATCAACATGAGAGATGGCAGCCTAATATGTATAGGTAAGGGGAATAGAGAATGGAATTACTCTGCTCCACACGGCGCGGGACGAGTGATGAGTAGAACTCAGGCAAGACGACAGGTTAGCTTGAAGGATTTCAAAGAATCAATGAAAGGTATATACACTACTTCTGTGAACAAATCAACTGTAGATGAAGCCCCTGTAGCTTATAAGCCTATGGAAGAGATTATAAATAGTATTCAGGATACTGCTGAGATATTAGACATTATTAGACCTATATACAATTTCAAGGCATAGCCTGGACTATATTAACCATAGCATAAGAATCATAAAGAGAGCCGGCATAGCTTATATATTTAGTGAATGCCGGCTCATATAATAGGGGGTTATCGGATAAATTTAATCACTACTAAGAATAAACACCAGTAAAGTTATTAATCTATGATACTACCATTTGTTCCTATGGTGACTATTTGCCATGGTATAATTTTATCGCTATCCTTTAGAGCCTTTTGTACTGCATAGGTTAGACCACCACAGCAGGGTACTGACATACGAAGAACAGTAACACTTTTAATATTATTTAGTTTTATTATCTGAGTCAGCTTTGCAGCATAGTCAGCATTATCTAGTTTTGGACAACCTATTATAGTAATCTTATCCTTCATAAAATCATTGTGGATATTCCCATAAGCAAAGGCTGTACAATCGGCTGCTACTAGAAGTTTAGCATTTTCAAAATAAGGCGCATTGACCGGCACCAATTGGATCTGACAAGGCCATTGGTTTAACTGAGACTGAATGCCTACTGAGGATTCTTCTAGACTAGTATTACTAGTTACATTTCTGTCAATTGTTCTTACAGTGCTCCCAGGACAGCCGCATCCTAGATTATTATTAGCAGCAGATGAATCCAATCGATCCTCTAAAGTTATTGCTCCCGTTGGACATTCAGGTAGACAATTTCCTAAACCGTCGCATAGGGACTCACTTACCAGTTTTGCCTTGCCATCAATTATCTCTATGGCACTATGCTCACAGACATTGGCACAAAGACCACAACCAATGCATTTTTCTTCATCTATTCTCATTACTTTCATACTCATTAGGCTATCCTCCTTAAAATTCTAGAACCCATAATTAGAAAATCATACAAATAAATCTTGACCCTTTGTTTCTATAGTTCTTTTGATAGATAGACGGCTTGCTTTTCGGCAACAAGCCTGTCTTCATTAAGTCCCTTTAAATCAGTGATGGGCTAGGCCTTTAATTATTGATATTTTAATAGCAGCCACTTGCCCTAGCAGTAGTTATTGCGTTTACATCTATATTATAGTATAATAAAAGCCAAAGACTCAGTAACAATTGTTACCAAAGTGGAGGGGTTAGGTATTGTATAGTAAATGGCTACAGGTATTGGTAAAATGTCCTCTATTTGAGGGGATGGATATGGACCAGTTAAATAGCATGTTAGAATGTATAAAACCTAGGGTATTAAAGTATAATAAGGACGAATTTATTGCCCTAGCAGGGAACGATTTTAAAGGAGTTGGCATAATTCTATCTGGAGAAGCAATAATTGTCAAAGAAAATGTGGCTGGTAATCGAGTGATTATTTCTATGATAGAATCTGGGGAAATTTTTGGAGAAATGGCGGCCTTCTCAGGCAAACCCAAATGGCCTGCGAGCGTCATTGCCCAGCAACCCTGTAATGTTATCTTTATATCTTCTAAGACATTTGTTTCCCAATGTGAGAATTTGTGTGTTAGCCATCAACTTTTAATAATGAATATGCTAAAGATTCTGTCACAAAAGGCTTTAATACTTAATAGAAAGATGGAGTATCTATCCATAAGGAGTATAAGGGGAAAGATTATTCACTACTTATTGGAGCAATATAAACAGAATGACAAAAACATGTTTACTTTGCCTCTAAATCGAAATGAGTTGGCAGATTTTTTAAATATTCCAAGGCCTTCCCTATCGAGGGAAATGTGTAGAATGAGAGATGAAGGGCTTATCGATTTCTATCGCTCTTCTATAAGGATCAACAGCCTAGAAAACTTAAAAGCTTTGGCAGATCTATAAGTATTGTCTATACTGGTGAAAATACCAGTATGATAATATAATAAATTGGAAAGGCAAGGAGGCTAGTACTATGAGTTTTATTATCAATGATAAGGTTACTTGGGTAGGAAAAATAGATTGGGAATTAAGACGTTTTCACGGTCACGAGTATTCTGTACACAGGGGATCCAGCTATAATTCCTACCTAATAAGGGACGAGAAGACGGTTCTGATTGACACGGTATGGAAACCCTTTACAGAGGAATTTCTAGAAAACTTAAAAAAAGAAGTGGATTTGAATGATATTGATTATATAATAATCAATCACGCTGAAATAGATCATAGTGGTGCTCTACCCGAACTTATGCGGGAAATCCCCGACACCCCCATCTATTGTACATCAAATGGAATAAAATCATTAAAAGGTCATTTTCATCAAGACTGGAACTTTGTACCAGTTAAAACCGGTGATACTCTAAATATTGGGCAAAATGAGCTAATCTTTGTAGAGGCTAGAATGTTGCATTGGCCGGATAGTATGTTTACATATATGACAAATGATAACATATTATTTAGCAACGATGCTTTCGGTCAACACTATGCGTCAGAATATATGTATAACGATTTGGTAGACCCTGATGAACTCTATAGTGAGGCAATAAAATACTATGCAAATATCCTAAATCCCTTTAGCAAATTAGTAGAGAGAAAGATAGAGGAGCTTATAAAACTGGATTTACCCATTGACATGATCTGTCCAAGTCATGGTATTATTTGGAGAAAAGATCCTATGCAGATTGTAAACCTTTATATGAAATGGGCCCAGGCTTATCAAGAAGATCAGATAACCATAATATATGATACCATGTGGGAAGGTACAAGACGTATGGCCGAAGCTATTGCGGAGGGTATTAAGAATAAGGATAGTAAAGTTAATGTAAAACTATATAACACCTCAAAGACCGATAAAAATGATGTTATAACTGAGGTTTTTAAATCGAAAGCCATATTGCTAGGTTCTCCTACAGTCAATGGAAGTATACTTACTTCCATGGTAGCCATAAGTGATCTAATCAAGGGCCTTAAGTTTCAGAACAAAAAGGCAGCTGCCTTTGGAACCTATGGTTGGAGTGGAGAAGTCATTAAGATACTAGCCGAAAACTTGGAGAAGGCAGGCTTTGAATTAGTTGGTCAAGGGGTTAGAGAGCAATGGAATCCAGACCAGGAAGGTCTTGAGAGATGTAGGGGCTTCGGTAGAGAGTTCGTGGAAAGTTTATAGTAAGGAAATTAAGGGAAAGCTAGCGAGTCATAAGGACAAGCTAGCTTTTCCATATAGTATTATATAGCTTATAGTATAAAGTTTCGCATTATATCGTCCAATGTGTCCCTTCGTCTAATTAGAATATCACTACCATCGGCCTTAATCAAGACTTCTGCAGGTCTAAGACGATTATTATAGTTAGAGGCCATGGCGTATCCATAAGCCCCGGCATCCATAATCCCTAATATGTCTCCCTCTCCAATTGGCGGAAGAAGTCTATCTTCAGCTATAATATCTCCGCTTTCGCAAATATTTCCCACTACAGTAACCTTTTTTAGAGAATCTTCCGTTAGATGGGACTTGTTTTTATAGATCTCTATATCATGATAAGAATCATACAACATTGGTCGCGCCAAAACATTGAACCCCAGATCAGTCCCCACATAAGTCCTATTATGATTATTTTTTATAGTATGAACCTTACCCAACACAACACCACATTCAGCTACAATGTAACGACCTGGTTCAATTTTAAACTCTACTTTTTTCCCATACTCATCAGCCCATGTTTCTAAAACTCGGGAAAGCTTTTTACCAAAGTTTTTTAGCTCCAATCTAGGTTCACCATCTTGCTTGTGATAGGGAATACCAAACCCCCCGCCAATATCGATAAAGTCAAGGTTGGGGAATTCTTTGGCTGCCTCTAGCAACAATTTAGCTCCTTCAATGAAGATATCTCCATCCATAAATAAAGACCCTAAATGATGATTGACCCCTACAATTCTTAAATCGTACATTTTTGCAATCTCTTTAACTTGAGGAATATACTCTAAGTTTATGCCAAATTTAGTATCTTCACCAGCTGTTATAACCTTCTTGTGGTGTCCAACCCCAATACCTGGATTTAATCGAACTGCTACACTTCCTCCAGGATTAATCTCACCAAACAGCTTTAACTGGGATAGGGAATCTACACTCAAGAGAATACCCTGCTCTATAACAAACCTCATTTCTTCAATAGAAACGTTATTACTTATATAGAATATTTGATTAGGCTTAAATTCAGCTTTTAATAATACATGAACTTCTCCTGGAGATATGGCGTCTGCATGAAGGCCCTCCTGATGGATAATCTTTAAGATTTCTAAATTACTGTTAGCCTTACTGGAATAGTTCACATTGTAATAAGGGTATGAAACAAGGGAAACCATCTCACGACATCGTTGTCTCAAAATAGACTCATTATATACATATAATGGACTGCCATATTTCTCGATCAGTTCTTTAGGGGATGTGTTCCCATAGAAGTTAGTTTTTTCTGTATAATAATTCTCCATAGTGTATGCCTCCAATTAGCAAGGAAGTAGAATAATCTAATGATACGTAAAAATGCCCTTGTTGTCAAGAAAGATAAGCTTTTTACCCTAATGGGAGGAATTTCTAGATTGTTGTAGAATAGAAAACATAAAGGTTTAAATGAGTAATTTATAATAGAGAATCAATAGGACTCTAACCCTTGAAGGAGGAAAAAATGCTATCAAAGGTTAAAAGTGCTGGAATTTTCGGTGTTAACGGTTACATTATTGATGTAGAAGTGGATATATCAAACGGCCTTCCGGTTTTTGACATAGTCGGCTTGCCAGATTTATCCGTTCGAGAATCCAAGGAAAGGGTAAGGGCAGCAATTAAAAATAGTGGCTTCGAGTTTCCTATTAAACGTATCACAGTAAACATGGCCCCAGCCAATACAAAAAAAGAAGGCCCGGCTTTTGACTTAGCTATAGCAATAGGGATTCTTATGGCTACTGAGCAAATACCCGCTATTGATAATTTTGATCCTGTATACTTGGGCGAATTATCATTAGACGGCACTTTAAGACCAGTCAATGGGGTTCTACCAATGCTCTTGTCAATAAGGGACGATTATAATAATATAATTCTCCCTAAAGATAATGCAGAAGAAGCCAGTAATGTATCAAATATGAATATATATCCGTTTGAAACCTTACAAGAGTTAGTATCATGCCTTAGAGGGGAATCCAAACTTATACCATATAATAGGGCCAAAGGCAATAAAAGCAACTTTAAGATTTCATTTGTGGAAGATTTTAGCGATGTCAAAGGTCAGGAGGGTGTTAAAAGAGCCTTGGAGATTGCGGCAGCAGGGGGACATAATGCTATAATGATTGGCCCTCCCGGATCAGGTAAAACTATGCTAGCGAAAAGGCTTCCTTCAATTCTTCCAGACTTAACATATGATGAAGCCTTGGAAATAACCAAGATTTACAGTGCAGCTGGTATGCTAAAGGAGAATGAAGGAATGATCAGCTATCGCCCCTTTATGTCTCCTCATCATACCATTTCTAGTTCTGCCTTAGTAGGTGGCGGTAGAATACCAGTTCCCGGGCAAATAAGTCTGGCTCATCACGGTGTTCTTTTTTTAGACGAGATTCCTGAATTCAAGAAAGATGTACTGGAAGTCCTTAGACAGCCCTTAGAGGATGGAGAAATAACCATATCTAGAGCTTCTGGATCTGCTACCTTTCCAGCTAAATTCATGTTGATAGCAAGTGCCAACCCCTGTCCCTGTGGATTCTTGGGCGATGATTCAAATAAATGTATCTGCACACCACATCAAATAAGCCGGTATTTAGGCAAAATATCTGGGCCCCTAATGGATCGATTTGATATACATATTGAAGTACCTAGCCTATCATTTCAAAAGATAAGCAGGAATGAAAAAGGTGAGTCTTCAGTTAATATACGGGCTAGGGTTAATAAAGCACGAGCAAATCAAGTCCAACGGTACACTAATGATGGGATATACTATAATGCACAATTGGGTCCAAAACAGATTAGAAAATACTGCAAGATAGATCAGGCAGGAAAAAATCTAATGGAGCAAGCTTTTTCATCCATGAATCTCAGTGCAAGGGCTTACGATAGGATACTCAAGGTATCCCGTACAATAGCCGATTTGGAGAATTCAGCAAACATTCAGGCCTATCATATAGCCGAGGCTATACAATATAGATCTTTAGATAGACAGTATTGGCCATGACTCTAGCACAATATTATAATAGTGAGGAGGACTAGGATTGGAACAGGTTGATGAAAAATTTTTTTGGGTGTGGCTATCTGGTATACCAGGAATTGGCGCAAGAAAATTTCATGCTTTGACCAAATATTTTGGTGGAGCTCATAAAGTGTGGCAGGCACCAAAAGAGAAATTGACTCAACTATCCCCGTATTTAGGTAGTAATGTGGTATATGAAATAATAAATCAAAGAGATAATAAAACTCTAGATGGCATCAGCAGAATGCTTAATTCATCTAGCTTTAGGATAATAACACTGCTGGATGATGAATATCCAGACTTGCTAAAGCAAATCTATGATCCGCCGCCGGTTCTCTATGGTAAGGGATGTCCAATCATAAATCATAAACCGGCAATTTCTATTGTAGGCTCTAGAAGACCTACCGGATATGGTAGACAAATGGCTGAAAAGCTGGCCTATGAGCTTGCAGAAGCTGGAGTTACCATAGTTAGTGGACTAGCTAGAGGGGTAGATGCTATGGCTCATTACGGTGCATTAAAGGCAAAGGGGACTACAGTTGGAGTCTTAGGTTGTGGCATCGATAGGGTATATCCGCCAGAAAACAAAAAGCTATTTAGCTCTATGGAGGAGAAGGGCACTATAATAACAGAATATCCCCCAGGCTCAGCTCCTGTTGCTGGTAACTTTCCGGCAAGAAATAGGATAATTAGCGGAATGACCAGTGGAGTATTGGTTATTGAAGCTGGTGAGAGAAGCGGAGCTCTCATTACCGTGGACTTTGCCTTAGAGCAGGGAAGGGATGTATATGCCCTACCTGGCAATATAAATGTAGCTCAAAGTGCAGGAACAAATAAAATTCTAAAAGAAGGTGCCAAACTCGTTACAGAAGTTCAGGACATTCTTGAAGAATTGGGAATACAGAAGAAGAAGTTGAAAAAGGATACTGCATCTGTCCAGCTTGATTTTTTTGAAACCCAGGTGTATAATGCTCTCCAAGAAGGCGAACGACATCTGGAAGAATTATCAAAAGAAACAAAAATGGATATAAATAAGCTAAACGCAGTGCTAACAATGCTTGAAGTTAAAGGAATAGTAAAACAAATGCCAGGCAAAATATTTATTAGAAACTGGGATGCTTAATATCAATGGAGGTTATATAATGGCACAGAATCTGGTAATCGTAGAATCACCAGCAAAGGCAAAGACACTAAAAAAGTTTTTAGGAAGGAATTATAAGGTTGAGGCATCTATGGGACATGTTAGAGATCTTCCTAAAAGCCAATTAGGTGTTGATATAGACAACGATTTTGAACCGAAATATATTACTATTAGAGGAAAGGGCAAAACCTTAAGTACATTAAGGAAAGAAGCACAAAGTGCGAAAAAGGTGTTCCTTGCTACTGACCCAGATAGGGAAGGTGAGGCTATATCCTGGCATTTAGCCCATGCTTTAAAAATGGATACCAATAGTTCCTGTAGGATTGAGTTTAATGAAATCACTGATACAGCTGTGAAAGAAGCAATAAAAAAACCAAGACCAATAAACAAAGATCTTGTAGATGCCCAGCAAGCTCGAAGAGTGTTGGATCGTATAGTCGGATATCAAATAAGTCCTCTATTATGGAGGAAAATACGTAAGGGTTTGAGTGCAGGACGTGTTCAATCAGTAGCTACTAGGATTATATGCGATAGGGAAAGAGAAATTCAAAACTTTGTACCGGAAGAGTACTGGTCTTTAATAGGTAATTTCCATAAAGATGAGGACAAAAATATATTCCAAGCGGCATTTTATGGAAAAGACGGCAAAAAACTTGAACTAAAAGAGAAGCAACAAGTCGATGAGATTACGGACCAGCTTAAGGGAGCTGACTTTATTGTAGAGGAGGTAAAGAAAGGTAAAAAGAGACGTAATCCAACACCGCCTTTTACAACTAGTACCCTCCAGCAGGAGGCCTCAAGGAAGCTCGGCTTTACTGCACAAAAGACAATGCTGTTGGCCCAACAACTTTACGAAGGAATTGAAATAAAGGGAGAAGGTTCTGTAGGTCTAGTTACCTATATTAGAACAGACTCTATGAGAATATCCGATGGTGCACAAAATGAAGCACTAGACTATATACTTTCAAAATTTGGTCAAGAATACAGGCCAGAGAAACCTAATTATTTTAAAAGCAAAAAGGGTTCTCAGGATGCCCACGAAGCTATCCGACCTACCAGTGTATTAAGAGAACCTGATTTGATAAAAAATTCATTAAAGAGGGATCAGTATCGCTTATATAAATTAATTTATCAGAGGTTCGTAGCAAGTCAGATGACTCCGGCTGTTTATGAAACAATGACTATAAATATTAGGGGAAGGGAATATACCTTTAGAGCCACTGGATCCCGAAAGATCTTTCTAGGCTATTCCATTGTATATGAGGAAAGCACCGATGATAACAAGCAAGAAAAGGATTTGGACTTACCGGCTTTAACAGCTGGAGAAAAGGTAATTCTGGATAAATGGACACCAAAACAGCATTTTACTCAGCCCCCGCCGCGCTTTACAGAAGCTTCACTGGTTCGGACTCTTGAAGATATGGGTATTGGACGACCTAGCACTTATGCGCCTACCATATACACCATAACAAACCGAGGTTATGTAGAGCGGGAAAAAAGAACCTTAATCCCTACAGAATTAGGCTTTATAGTCAATGATTTAATGACAGACTATTTTTCTGAAATTGTGGATTATCAATTTACTGCTGAAATGGAGGAGCGCTTGGACAAGGTTGAGGATGGTGAAAAGGATTGGAAAGATATAATTAGGAATTTTTACCCTCAATTCAAATCCTTGCTTGATCGTGCTGACGGGGAAATACCTAAAATAGAGATTAAGGATGAAGAATCCGATGTAGTATGTGATAAATGCGGTGCAAATATGGTCATAAAGACAGGTCGGTTTGGTAAGTTTTTGGCATGTCCCAATTTTCCAGAATGTAGGAACACCAAGCCCTTATTAGAAGAACTTGACCTTCCCTGCCCCAAATGTGATGGTAAAGTGGTTATTAGAAAGACGAAAAGAGGAAGAAAGTTTTACGGTTGTAGTAATTATCCGGATTGTGATTTTGTATCCTGGGATCTTCCAGTAAAAGAGCCCTGTCCCCAATGTGGCTCCTATATGGTGGAAAAAAACCAGAGAGGCAAGAATAAGACAATCATATGCTCTAATGAAAAGTGTAAATATAAAAAGGGAGAGAAGATTATAAAATAATGGAATCAAGAGTTGCGATTATAGGCGGAGGTTTGGCGGGTTGCGAAGCAGCATGGCAATTGGCTAATAGAGGAATAAAAGTTGTTCTACATGAAATGAGACCAGAGAATACTACACCAGCTCATACGACACCGCATCTTGCTGAGCTGGTTTGCAGCAACTCTCTTAGGTCAAATAGACTTGAAAATGCTGTAGGTCTATTAAAGGAGGAAATGAGAAGACTCAATTCCCTTATAATAAATGCTGCTGACCTGCATCGTATACCTGCTGGTGGTGCACTAGCTGTTGACCGAGAATCCTTTTCCAAATATATTACGGATACCATTGACGGACACCCAAATATTCATGTGTGTCGGGCTGAAGTAAATGAGCTCCCTAAATCGGAATATACTATCATCGCGACAGGCCCCTTATCATCCCAATCCATTTCCAAGACAATATCTAGGATTATAAAGGAGGATTATCTCTATTTCTTTGACGCTGCGGCTCCAATTGTGACCGTAGATTCCTTGAATTTTGACAAGGTATTTAGAGCTTCCCGGTATGGCCATGGGGATGACTATCTCAATTGTCCAATGAGCCGGGATGAATATATCAAGTTTTGGAACGAGCTGGTTAAAGCCGAGCTTGTAACTCTAAAGGATTTTGAAAAGCAAGTCTTTGAAGCTTGTATGCCTATAGAAGTAATGGCTTCAAGAGGGGTGGATACCCTTAGATTCGGTCCCTTAAAACCTGTTGGTTTGATTGATCCTAGAACAGGCAAAGAACCCTATGCTGTAGTTCAACTTAGACAGGATAACCACAAGGCTACACTATATAATATGGTAGGATTTCAGACCAATCTCAAGTTTGGAGAACAAAAACGAGTATTTTCCCTAATTCCTGGAATGGAGAATGCAGATTTTGTACGATACGGCGTAATGCACCGAAATACTTTTATCAATTCTCCTAAATTACTGAATTCTTTCTACCAAATGAGAGAAAACCCCAATATCTATTTTGCAGGCCAGATAACTGGAGTTGAAGGATATGTGGAATCGGCTTCTAGCGGACTTGTAGCCGGCTACCATTTAGCTACTACTATACTAAGGCAGCCCTTTCCTCAATTCCCTGATAGCACTGCAATTGGTGCACTATCTCATTATATTTCCAATCCAGCTATTAAGAATTTTCAGCCTATGAATGTGAATTTTGGAATAATGAGTTCCTTAGACCGTAGGATTAGAAACAAACAAGAGAAAAACAGATTATTGGCAGATAGATCCCTTAGAATCATAGATAGAATAGCGGATATGAGCTAGTAAAATATAGATCGAAAATCCTTGAATTTTGTGAAATAATATGGTATTATTTGAATGTTTAGTCAATTATGACATTGGGGAGGTAAGACTGCATATGTTAAATGGTACAACAATAGTTGCGGTGAGAAAGGGAGATCAAGCGGCAATAGGTGGAGATGGGCAGGTTACCTTCGGGCAAAATACTATTATGAAACATGGTGCCAAAAAGGTTAGGCGTCTTTATCATAATAATGTATTGATCGGGTTTGCAGGTTCCGTAGCAGATGCTTTTTCTCTAAGTGAGCGCTTTGAAGAGAAGCTGGAGCAATACTCAGGCAATCTTGAACGCGCAGCAGTAGAATTGGCTAGAGAATGGCGTTCAGACAAGGTTCTTCGAAAGTTAGAAGCTATGTTATTAGCTATGGACAAAAATACCCTTCTTATTATTTCAGGAACAGGCGAAGTCATCGAACCAGATGATCAGATAGCTGCTATTGGCTCAGGCGGCTCTTTTGCAATGGCTGCGGCCAAAGCCCTTCTAGAAAACACCGATTTACAGCCTAAAGATATAGTCAGAAAATCATTGGAGATCGCGGCGTCCATATGCGTTTATACTAATGATAATATCTACATTGAAGAAATTTAGGAGGAGACGCTAATGGAATATTTAACCCCTAAACAAATAGTACAGCAGTTAGATCGCTATATTATTGGACAAAAGGAAGCAAAAAAGTCGGTGGCAATCGCCTTAAGGAATCGTTATAGGCGTAGCCTAATAGATGAGAAGCTTAGGGAGGATATAACACCTAAAAATATAATTATGTCAGGGCCTACCGGAGTAGGTAAAACCGAGATTGCTAGAAGATTAGCAAAACTAGTTGAAGCACCTTTCGTTAAAGTTGAGGCTACAAAATTTACAGAGGTAGGTTATGTAGGTAGAGATGTGGAATCCATGGTAAGGGATCTTGTAGAAGCAGCTATCCGAATGGTAAAGAATAAAAAAATGGAATCTATTAGAGAAAAGGCTGAAATAGCAGCAGAAAATAGGATACTAGATGTCTTGCTTCCCACTAAAAAGCGCAAGCAGACCAATCCTTTAGGTATTTTATTTCAATCAGATGAAGAAATCGACACGGATTATGCGAATGAGGAAGAGGAAGCAACCTCCTTATCCATGGTTAATACGCGAGAAAAATTTCGTCAAAGACTCAAATTGGGGACTATGGAGGATACACTAATAGAAATAGAAGTTGAAGATTCGAAATATTCTGGGATAGGCTTTGTACCTGGCATAGGCAATGAAGATATGCTGATACAGATCCAAGATGTATTTGGCAGTATTATGCCACGTAAAACCAAAAAGAAGAAAACTACTATAGGAGAAGCTAGACGGATATTTGAGCAAGAAGAGGCTCAAAAGCTAATAGATATGGATGAAGTAATAGAAGATGCCACAGAAGCTGCAGAACAACATGGAATTATTTTTATTGATGAAATTGATAAGATTACAGGTAGAGAGATGAGTAGTGGTCCAGATGTCTCTCGTGAAGGTGTACAAAGGGATATACTTCCCATAGTTGAAGGAACCACAGTTATGACTAAATATGGGCCTATTAAAACTGATCATATACTATTCATTGCCGCCGGTGCTTTCCATGTTTCTAAAATGTCGGACCTAATACCGGAGCTTCAAGGCCGCTTTCCTATAAGGGTTCAATTGCATAACTTAACCCAAGAAAACTTTGAACAAATACTCACTCAGCCTGAAAACGCACTACTAAAGCAGCATAGGGAGCTTATGAAGGTTGAAAATATTAGACTGGAATTTTCTCAGGAAGCTATTACGGAAATTGCAAGGATTTCTTACATGCTCAACCAAAGTAGTGAAAACATTGGAGCACGGCGCTTGTACACCGTAATGGAAAAATTAATGGAGGATCTATCCTTCAATGCTGAGGATCTTTCTGGACAGGATATACTTATAGATGCAAAATATGTTAAAAATGCGCTAAAAGAACTAGTTTATCAAGAGGATATTAACAAATTTATTCTTTAGTAAAATTAACACTTTGATATACAGAAGTATACAAGCAGTTTATGAGGATTTTATTAAGTCGTTATCGAGGAGTGAGTTGATTTGTCATACAGTCTATTGGACAAAACTAGAAGGTTAAATAGAATCATTCAAAGATCAGGTTCAGAACCGGTGCGATTTTTTGATCTCACCGAGGTGCTCAGCCAAATCTTAGATAGTAATATATATATTGTTAGCCATAAGGGAAGGATGCTAGGATATTCAATAATCGATGATAAATGCTTCAAAACTTGGCAAGTAGATATGAATAAAATACCCAATATTTCAACTAAACATAATAATCAACTTTTGAGAACAAATGAGACACTAGCAAATGTAAATATAGAAAAGGATGGACTTATCACTGAGTCTAACATAAAAAACAAGTTTGGAAAATTCTCATGTATTATCCCTATAAGCGGTGGTGGACATCGAATAGGCTCTTTGATTGTTGAAAGATTAGGTGAGAAATATACGGATAACGATCTAGTACTGGCTGAATACTGTGCCACTGTAGCAGGGATGGAGATTATCAATGCTAAAGCCAAAGAAATAGAAAAAGAAGCCCGGGAAAAGGCAGTTGTTCAGATGGCAATCAGAACTTTATCTTATTCTGAATTAGAGGCCATCGACCATATCCTAAATGAATTGGATGGTAATGAAGGCCTATTAGTAGCGAGTAAAATAGCAGATAGGGTGGGCATTACCCGATCAGTAATAGTAAATGCCCTAAGGAAATTAGAAAGTGCTGGAATTATCGAGTCTAGATCCCTTGGAATGAAGGGCACCCATATAAAGATTCTGAACGACAAATTACTTAATGAGTTGGAAAGGAATAGGTAAAATTTAATGAAAAAGAAGTGATTATATGGATGATGGAATGATCAGAATAAAATCAATATTAAAAGAAAATGGGTACAAGCTTACTTCTCAAAGAAGAGCTACTTTAGAAGTCATTTTACACAATGAAGATAAGCATATGAGCACTGAAGAGATATTTATAGAGGTAAAAAAGACCAATCCCGACATCGGGTTGGCAACTATTTACAGAACTGTTCTGTTGCTGGAAGAATTGGGGATCTTGGTTAGGCTTAATTTTGAAGATGGAAGAAATCGTTATGAGCTAAGTCACCCTGAAGAAGATCATGATCATCATCACTTGATATGTCTTAAATGCGGGCAAGTAAGCGAGGTAGAAGAAGATCTTCTAGAATCATTGGAAGAAACTATAGACAGAAATCACAACTTTAAAATTATAAATCATAAGGTAAAATTCTTTGGGCATTGTAATAGATGCCGATAAAACTCTGCAATATAGTAAATTGCAGAGTTATTTAGTTCAAAAGCCAATATAGATATTTGTTCATAATTGGTATAAGTACGAGTAAGTATACACATAATAATTTGGCAAAGACATTATTATCGAGATATGGATGAAGGAAAGATGTGATATGAAAGGGATTATAATGGCAGGAGGGGCAGGTTCAAGACTAAGGCCTCTTACCTGTGATTTGCCAAAACCTATGGTGCCGATTATGAACAGACCTGTTATGCACTATAGCATAAACTTGTTTAGAAAATATGGAATTAAAGACATTGGCGTAACACTTCAGTATTTGCCCAGAGTAATTCAAGATTATTTTAATGAAGGTAGTCAATATGATGTTAATTTGCATTATTTCATTGAAGAAACCCCATTAGGTACGGCGGGCAGTGTCAAAAATGCACACAAATTCCTTGACGAAACCTTTATAGTACTTAGTGGAGATGCATTAACCAATGTTGACTTAAAAAAAGCAGTGGATTTTCATAGAGATAGAGGGGCCATGGCTACATTAATACTAGTAAGAGTAGAAGTGCCATTAGAGTATGGAGTGGTAGTAACTAATCAAGATGGAACAATTAGTAGGTTTTTGGAGAAACCTGGGTGGGGAGAGGTCTTTAGCGATACTGTTAATACTGGAATATATATACTTGAGCCTGAGGTACTAGACTACTTTGATACAGGTGTTAAGTTTGATTTTAGCAAAGATCTGTTTCCAATGCTATTGAATGAAAAGAAACCTATGTATGGTTTTGTAAC
>JAAYTG010000193.1 GCA_012518075.1 Clostridiales bacterium
ACTCAAGAAAAATTGATATTGACAAAAGAGGCATAATATATTATGATATTTAATGTTCTCTTGTGAGCACACTAAGTTTATATATTATAATAGCTGCTGGATAGTTTTATCCAGCAGCGACTTGGAGAGATGGCTGAGCTGGTCGAAGGCGCACGACTGGAAATCGTGTATACGTTTATAGCGTATCGAGGGTTCGAATCCCTCTCTCTCCGCCACTTTGAAGCCGCTTTACTTAACTATAGTAGGGCGGCTTTTTACGTTTATTTCACAAAAACTTCACAAAATATTCTTGCCAGTTACGATTCGAAAGTGCTCATTACGTTTTGGTTCCTATATGTAGTTTTTGTTATTTCTATATTTAACGTCTTAGCCATTCTTAAAGTCTGTCCCAAAGGTACTCCATAACTCCATTACTGACTTCTCTATATCCTCCCATAAAATATCTTTAGCGTAGATATATTTTCTTTGATATCTGCTACAGTTCATATATGAGGTTTCATCTGAAAATAATTCTTTGAGGATCAATTCACCATCATATAATAGATTGAGACTGCCCCTCTTCTTCGCTGTTGAAAGCAATGCCTTAGCTAATAAATTATTATCTATATTATGTCTTTGCAGTTTTAATAGTATATAAATATCATAGAAATCTCTCATCCTTGTATTGGCAATACCTCTTGAGATAATAGTTTCAATCTTTTCTGCTAAGACAGTCTCTATATTATATGCAAGAATATCTATACTCCTATCTTCCAGTAATAAATCAAATGTGTAAATAACTTCTTTTGGTGTGATTTCGTCTCCTGTAGTAATATCTACTTTCAAAGGAATCTTCACATTGTCCATTAATGCCTCTAGCGAAACCCTAAATCCGCCATATTCATCTTCTGCCCTGATTTCTTCAATTTTTATAAATACTATTTGAACTCCATCATTTATTGGCACAGATAAAATTGTATCAAAGGCCTCCTTAATTGATTTTCCAGTTACAGGATAAGAATTTATAGTGGCATCCATGCCCAAAGTTGACCTAGCATCTATACCAACAAGAGCAGCTACTAGCATACCGCCTTTTAAAATAAACTTATCTTTAAACTTCGAAATTGATATTCTTTCAAGTAACCTCTCCAGCATATAGTTTCTTAAGAGAATTTGTGCATTCATACCTTTTTCTTTAGCCATATTTTTTATTAAATCTTTTAATTGTCTTGATGTTTTCATAGCAAAATCTCCATATACTTCCTAATTATCTTCTGAACATTCAATTTTTTAGCATATCTTAATAACTGAGGTATATTCCTACCTTGATAATCTATATACCTCTTTATGGCGTCATTGAGAATGGCAATATCCATATTATTCCGATTTCTAACAATATCGCAAATTGTTCTCTCTAGGTTATATGCTTTGACAGGTCTACCATATATAGTTTTTAATTCAATAATTCCCATCTGAAAAAACTCTTTTTTTACAGTATATACTCTAATTCCTTCTTTCCTTAAATTTGTAGCGTTATAACCTCTAGGCACAGTTACAGACAATTCAAGTGGATCTCTGTCTGTCAATCCATGTAAATATAATGCAGTTTCATGAGAAAAGATAATTCTATTATTTCTTGCTTGGAGTCTATACATCTCATCATCAAATGCATCAGGAGTTAGATATACACCACGTGCTACCCTTTCAAGTTTTCCATTCCTCATTAACAGCGTTAGGAAATACCTAGGAATCCTCGATTCTTCCACTTGCTTTGTGGTAATTAGTCCATCCTTTTCGACTATTAATTTTTCTAATCTATCCTTATATTTCATGCTATCAACCTCATTTGCATTTATGCCTCAACTATACACTAATGCAGCGTAAATGCAAACACTAATCTTTTACTCATTACAATGAAGAGGTATGAGAGTCATGTACTCCGAGATCTAAAAATAAATCCTAGGAATAGAAGCTATTCCCTTGTCAAATGTGATACAATTATGAAAAAAGTAGGGAAGTGAGAGCATGTTCGATTTACCCTCTTGGTTAAAGCTTAATAAAAACTGGGTTCCTAGCCAAGTCCATATTAGGGAAGGCTGGATAACTGTTGATATCTTCAGGGAGACTGCCACTAGAAAGCATCGTGTTTCTTCTTATAGGGAAATTGAACATTCGGAACCCCTTATGATAGAAGACCTAAAAGCTCATCTGTTCTCCTATTTCATCAATAGAAAACGCTATGTGTTCAAGGATATTTCCAGCCATTTTATCACCTCTGCGTCTCGGAAATACAATCTCTCTCCCCAGCAGGTTATAGGCCAATATATTGATGCAGGATATTTGGGAAAGGAAACTACTTTTCAACGAGATGGTCTGACCGTAGCAGATACCCGCTATGGGCTAACTAGTCGAGCCCTCCACGAGGTTAAGCAATTAAAGGAAGCCCTAGTCCACAAGAATAATGATTGGATAGAAGAGATGAAAGAAGAATTGAATTCTCTCAGGGAATTATTTCGCAATGAGTACACAGTGGAGCAGCAACAGCTTATGGACTTTGTAGCAACCCGGCTTAAGGAGTGCGAGGAGGAAGGAAAATCACATCTATGGCCTAGCCTTTCATGGACCTACTCTAGAGAAGCTAAACCCGGCTATTATCAAAAAGCTATTGAGTTCATCCTCAGTCTTCTCCATTGCATGTACAAGGCAGAGGTCTTCGATTGGAAAGAGATAGGTTCTCGCCTAAACCCTTCTATCGGAGCATCCAAACAATTTGACCCTATCAAGGATGATCTACTAAATCTTCTGGAGCAGATCACACAAAAAGAACCCGAACAGCTGGGGATAATCTCCCTAGGTTCCCTCTATTCCGTATACATAAGCGGTTCCATGGCCTTTGAGACCAATCATTATTCCCAAGCCTTGTCTGGAGATTCTGTCCATTGTCTGAGCAATATTCAAATTCAGCAGATCCAGGCAATTCAAACTACCGCCTCCCGGGTTATCCTAACGGAAAACCGATCTATTCTTCTTAAGATGTATAAAACCAGATGGGTCAATAGCTCCCGTTCTTTGGTTCTTGGTCTTGATGGGCACCTAAGAGCTGCACATAGGCATCTTATTACTAGCCTTATGGAACATGCCCTCTCCATGCCCTTTTTTATTTGGGTAGATGGGGATGCCTCAGGTCGAGATATTGCTGCCAATCTTGTTAAAATAGTCCCTAAGGCTAAGATCATAGGAATTCAAAATGGTGAGTTGCGTCTATACGATACTCTATATGAGTGGATGGATAATACAGAATATCAGGATACGGAACAGGAAAGTGTTATGGGTGGAGTAAAACAGTGGGAATTCCTGTTTTGTTCAGAAAACTCTAGACTTCCAACTCCACATCCTCATACTCCAAACGAGTAATTTCATAGACTTCGCTTATTTCTCGGTGTTTCTGAATATCCGGATTAGAATAAACACAGTGAAACTTGCCGAACCGATCCAAGTAATCCTTTCCATGAATTTTTGGAGAGACGATGAGCATTTTTCTCTTCAATATATCACTATACAGATCTAAGATCTTATGTTTCCTTCCTTCGTCTAGAGCACTGTCAAATTCGTCCAATACATAGAATGGGGGTTTTACATGGATCTGGGAAAGTAGAGAAAGTGCAAACATCAAAGATGTAGCAGCTCTCTCCCCTCCTGAGATTCCGCTTCCCTTCCGTCCTCGCCTACTTGATTCCCTGTCAATTCTCTCTAGTCGATGGCCTTCCCGAGTAGCTACCAAAATCTCCCACCTATACCTCCCATCAGCTTCTCCTTCCCTGGGAGCCAAACTACGAATTTCTCCTTCAAGATCCAGCATGGACATATACTCTCTAAACAGGCGATTTGTATCCAAATATCTCCTGTTAATCATCTTATTTAAATCATCCCTGCGGTTTTCCTCATCCCTTTTCAATTCTTTGAACCGGATCAAGGATTCCTCCAATTGACTAGCCGATTCATTGAATATCTTAAGGAAAGTATTATAGCGTTCCTCGGCATTCTCCAATACTCTTCTATTTTGGGCATCCTGAATACGATATTTAAAATGTGTCAACTGACGTCCTAGGTATTTATCGCTAATTTTTTCCCGGTCGGTTATAAGATCTAGCTTTAACTCCTTCTCGATTGCCTTTTTATAGATATCCCCGAATTCATCACTTAGTTTTTGCAATCCATCCTTAAGGTCTCTAAGGTGGAGGATCACATTATTTAATTCATCATTTGCCTTTTGCTGCCGCCCCTTTAGATCCTCTTGTCTGTTTTCGAAATTTGACAGCTGAGCATTTATCAATGTCTTTTCATTCTCTAATTGGATTAATTCCTGATCCATCCCATTCATTTGTTGTGAATACCGACTTCTTTTGTCCTGTTCTATTCTCCTAGTATTATCCAATACTCGAATCATCTCAGCTAATTCTTCAAGTCTAGCAATTTTCTCTGCCTGCTGCTGGTGCTCCTGATGAATGCTAAGCTCCTTTTCTACCTGTTCCAAGTCATTTTCATATTTTGTCTTTTCTTTAATCAAAGTCCCTATCTGGGTGTTTAGCTCTTGCAGTTGTTTGTTTAGCTCTTCTCGTTTTCTGCTATTTTCACCCTGTCTTTCCAGGACATCTTCTAAGGCTTTCCGCGTTAATGGTAAGCGTTTATCCACTTGTTGTCGCTGCTGTAGGTCATTTCTCATATCCTGGATGATTACATCTAACTCCTTTACATCTCTTTCAGCCGCAGCTACCTTAATTTTTAGCCTGCTCAGTTCCTGTTTCACTCCTTCTTTTTCGGACTCTAGAGCCTTTAATCCAATAGCTGGACCCTTCTTAATTGTTCCTCGCACCCCATGGGAATCTATTAGAATGCCATCTGCTATAACAAGGGAATAACCTTGATTGGCAGACCCGCCCATTTGTATCTGGGATATCCAACCTAAAACTCCTTTCAGAAATTCAGGTGAATATTCTTTAGTAACGTCAGAGGGAATACTAATAAAATCCAAAATATCTCCTGAACCCATCTGATCTACGAAGTCATCAGTGGAAACTACATAGAAGCCACCTTCCGTTACCCTACCATCCATATTGCTGGATACGAATACAGTATGCTTAATAGGCGCCAGTAGCGCTTCCACCTCATCACGCCTAGCATGATTGGCTATATCAAACAACTCCCCAAACGCCGCTGCTTCTATGCCTGTAGAGCGAAAGGCATCTACCAACTTCTTTTGTCCCCTAGTCATTAAGGATTTTGTAGCCTCCAACTCTTGTAGTCTAGTTTCCAGTTCCTTAACCCTAATACGATCTTCAGCCAATACCACTTGGGTCCCTTGTAGTTCATCTTGATAGCCCTCCAATTCCATGGTTATTTCCATCATAGGAGGCAGAGTCCTATCTGAATTCTCTTCTTCAATTAGCTTGTTTTCCAAGTCCTTTCGTCTTTGCCTTAATCCGCCCATTTCCTGGTCAAGGCGACTATACTCTGAGTTTTTCTCATCTTGTTCGCCTTTTATTTCCCTATTCTTCTCATGAATATGATCTATTCTCTCTTCTAAAGAACCTTTTAATGACTGAAGGGCTTCACGAGGACGCACTCTTTTGATCTCTTCTCGGATTTTATCTACCTGTGCAACCAATTTAGTGTGATCTTCCCGATTGCTCCTTAGCTTTGGCTCTATTTCCCTAAGCTTCCCCTTCACTAGTTCAATATTTTCAGTTAATCTGGCCTTATCCCTTAGGAGGATTTCTTTACTCCTATCCTTGTCCCTTAGAAACCGCTCCTTTTTCTTTAAGCCAGTTGCAATTTTTTCTAGCTCCTGTCCCTGTTCTTTTACCTGCTTATCTAGCTCTTCCTGCCGCTGGTTCAATATCTGGATATAGACTTGGGAAGTATGATAAGTTCCGGCCAATCCTTCATCCCTAATTGAGTTTCGAGTCAGAAGGTCGTTGCGGTTTTTCTCATGGATCCGGAGATTTCGCTCATTATCTTCCTTTTGCTGCTTGCTTTTTATCAGACTTCGCTCCCCGTCTACAAGAGCCTCTCTAGCTCTTTTCCATTCCGCTTCATAACGGTCAATGCCAAACATCTCCGATACCCTCTGGAAACGCTCTCCATCACTTATATTAGCAAAGTCCGTAATACTACCCTGATACCAGAACATGAAATAGCCATCTGCATCAATATTAAATACCCTACGATAATAATCTTCAGCGGCTATTCGAGTTGAAAAAACTCTAAGGCGCTCCATCCTATCGGGATGAATTCCTCCAAAAACGCTGTATTTAACACTATATCGACTAGTGTCCCCTGCATTGACCTCCACCACACACTCTACATATTCAGGAGCATCTTTTTGCTCAGGTCCGGAAGGATTATGAAACAACACCCCTACAAAGGCATCCCAGGGCTGATCCTCTTCCAAATTTTTAGATCTAAGGGACCAAATATGGGTACTACTGCTAGCCATGGCAAGGGATAGGGCATAAACAATGGTGGATTTGCCCGAGCCATTTCTCCCCCCAATAAGCACATGCTCTCCCTCTTCTCCTAATCCCAGCTGGGCTGGTTGGAAGTCTCTTATACCATGAAATCGAATCCGAATCGGATACAAATATTTCTCCTCCTTTAAAAAAGACTCTGCTGTTCAGGCGTTTCTTGGCCTTCTTCCTGACTTTCTTCATGATCCCTTAATCTATGACGATTAAAGAATTCTCGAACCAATTCCATGGACACTTCCCCTCCCTGGGACTGGGATAATATCATCCGTAGATATTCCTCTCCAAAGGCATTCCGTCCAGCCACCGTCAATGTATATGTTCGTTTTGTTTCTCCAGTACTGGTCTCCTCTTCCTTTTTCCCCAGATAGCCGGATTTTATGAGCCGTTCCAAAGCCATCAGAAGCTTACGCTGGCCATAGAGGGAAGAGCGTTGAAAATATTCATGAAGTTCTTCAAATGTAACGCTTCCAGTTCGGGAAGTAAGGCAAAAATAGTAACAAAACATCAAAAGGGCTA
>JAAYTG010000027.1 GCA_012518075.1 Clostridiales bacterium
AATGAAAAGGAATATGCTTTTGAGAATAGAGATGAATCGGATAAAGAGTCCTATAAAGGCGAGGATATAGACTTGGATAATGAAGTAAGGATAGAGTCGGATCTTGTAGAGCTTTATGTACAGGATATATGCATAACCCCTCAAACCCTTCAATTTGTGGCTATAAACAATGAACTGGAACTACTAGAGAGCGATGAAGAATCTGTGCTGATTGAGATAAGAGATGATGAGCAGAGGAAGGTCTTATATAAGGAGCTATCCAAGATGGGAGAAATAAAAGATATAGGTCAAAATATAGGGGACAATAGAGTTAGAATTGTCATTAAAAACACAGGTGATCAATAAATAGAATAAACAGGTTGATGATTAATATATAGAAAAGAGAACTATAGGATTTAGCTGTATAAAAAGGATAAATCTGGTGAATAATATACCTATCATATACAAAGTTAAGGAGTTGGGAAGAATGCAAGATAATACAGCTAAATCTTTTTTAGATCCAATTTTGGTTTCACTCATGGAAAAGGAGGTCAGTAAATCCAAGGAGGCAGATGAGCCGGTAAACCGGGCTTTTGAGGTAATTGCAGAGAAGAGTGGGCTTAAGTTTAACACTGTAAGAAATTATTATTATAGGTATATACATGAGAAAAGTGACAAGCAAAAGGCTTCCAACACGAGAGGAATTGGTCCACAAAGAAGTGGGCATGTAGCCGGTAACACCTTTACGGAGCAGGAAGTGGAAGATCTTATGAGGGCTATGCTTATAGGCCAGGCCAGGGGTAAGTCTGTACGTGGCTGTGCAAATGAGCTTGCCAAAATGGATAAAAAACTCATGCTCAGGTACCAGAACAAGTACCGAAATGTCCTGGCAGGCAATCCACAATATGTGGAGAAGCTTATGAAGAAGATGTCTACTAGCGGATTGATGTATTATAATCCCTTGACCAAGCAGGTGGTTCAAGGCAAGGCTGTGGCATCTGAAGGTGAGTTGTTTGATAATATAGGCCGTTTGGTATCCAATATAAATGAAATAGACAGCCCTCATTTGGATGGATTTTTAAGAGGTCTGCGGGAATTAAGCCATATGGCTGTTCAGTACAGGCGCCAGCATAAGGCTAGGAATCAAGGGGAGATTTTATCTATGATTAATCAGCTGATAGATATAAATAAAAAATTCCTAGATCTCCCTCCTGCAGCGAAATTGACGGGGCTGTCAAATTACATAAGACAAGTAGAAGACTGCATCAAGGAGATGAAAGGGCTACCCTGCTAATTATGTTAGCAGGGTCTCCTATATGGGTATTATATAGCTAGTCAATGATTTGACAATAGTGATGGGGTGCAGTATCCAAAAATGGGGGTAGTATAATGGATAGATATAGCGCAACAAAAAGGGTTGCTATACTGGGTATTGGAGCAAATATTCTATTGCTTGTACTAAAACTCTTTATAGGTTTTATTAGTAGAAGTCAGGCTATGATTGCCGATGGTTTTAATAGTGCTGGCGATGTTTTTGCCTCTATTATGACTTACTTAGGCAACAGAATATCCAGTATGCCCGAGGACAAAAAGCATCCTTACGGACACGGTAAGGCTGAATATATATTTTCTATGATCATAAGTTTTTCTCTATTGTTGGTTACATATCAAGTGCTTAAAAGTTCACTCAAAGCCATAATCAAAAAGCAGGGTTTTACCTTCTCATGGTGGTTAGTGGGAGTAGCTTCTATTACTATTGTGCTTAAAGCTTTATTATGGCTATATACCCACCTACAGGGTAAGAAATGGGATAATCTCCTTATTATTGCAAACGCTGAGGATCATAGAAATGATATTTTAGTCACGGTAACCACCCTATTAGGAATAATCCTGGGGAAAAGAGGGGTTTATTGGGTGGATGCTTTTGTAGGAATTGGTATATCCCTATGGATAGGATACACAGGGGTGCGTATCTTTATCAGTGCTTACGATGTTCTTATGGATACCAATATGGGTGAAGAATACATTTCAAATCTAAAGAGAAAAATCCAATCCATTCCTGGTGTGGATCATGTAGATTCTATAACCACTAAGCCTATAGGGGTTAGCTTTATTATTATAGTGAAGGTATCAGTAGCTGGAACTATGACGGTGGAGCAAGGGCACTCCATTGCTGCTGAAATTAAAGAGAAAGTCAAGGGCAATAAAAATGTAGGTGACGTAGTAGTTCATGTAAATCCTGCATAGATCCCAAACACACAAAAACGGTATCCTCCCTTAAGCTAAAAAGCCATAGGGCTAGGGGAATAAGGGAAAATAGCCTATAAAACTAGATAAAACCCAGCACTAGACAAAACCTAGCGAAAGATTTACAAGACACCCTATAGTGGTGGGCTGGAGCGAATCCAATATAGGCATATTTCTCCCTATGCCATAGGCAATAGCTAAAGCCAGCATTACATATATAATTATCTCAGAGTAGCCTTCCATAGCTTTATACCTCATAAATATATACATGCCCAATAAAGGAGGTATTAGAGCTATAAGAACATTATATCTTATGGCTTGATAGAAGTTAAAATGCATTAAAGAATGCAAGGCCCTAGTCATTCCGCAACCAGGACAATAGAGCCCCGTAAGTTTATTAAATAAACAGGGGAAGATAGGACTTTTTGATGGATTAGCAATATATGTAATATAGGTTAATACTACTAATATTATTATTGCTATTACTGCTAAAGTTTTCTTATTGAGCAACATAGTTTCTTTCTACTATACTATTGATCTCAGATTGAATGATAGCATGAGATACAATTATAAGGCCAAAAAAGTTAAGTATTAAATAGAGAACTGAATTATCGCTTGCTGGCATTCCCGCTTTTGACTGAGCAATTTGCATCTTTTTCCCCATTTTATAGGACCAAAATAAGGAATATATACCACAAGTGATCAGAGTTAATAAAAACGCCATTCCTCCTGATGTCTTGTGATCCCCGCTTAATTGATTGGTTTCATTTGTCAGTTTGACAAACCAATAAATCTCGTAGATCCCACATGTAATTAATGATAGGAAAATTGATAAGCCTACACTTCTTTTTGAAATCATATCTTTCCTCCTAGATGTAATTATGTATTTTAGCCGTCTACATTATTGAAAATTAAACGACGGCCGTATACATTATTCGACACAAAATCAGAAACTCCTTCAAAATTCTTTTTAGTATAAAAAAGAATAGTCAACCCATTTCAGTAAGGATATGGTATGATATCTAGATAACATTGATTATTGTTTAAAAGATGAATTAAATGGCAGTGCTAGTTAACTCTATATTTGTATGGCTGTTGAAAGCTTTTTATAGAATTTATCAATAAGGCATTATATTCGTGAAGACATAGCTTTTGAATTAGCACCATCCATAGTATTATCATGAATAGACGAAAGGAGTAAAATAGTGATTATAGGCGTAATATCTGACACACATGGACGAATATCCAAAAAAGCATTAGAAGCACTAAAGGGAAGTAAGCTCATTATTCATGCAGGAGATGTAGGAGGCACAAAGGTTTTGGAAGCCCTAGAGGAAATTGCACCAGTTTATGCAGTCAGAGGCAATACTGATCTTGGAAGATGGGCACAAGCTCTTCCTAAGACTCAGGTGGTAGAGTTAGGGGACATGTCCTTCTATGTCCTACACAATCTTGAAATGCTAAGTATTGATCCAAAATCAGCAGGATTTGATGGTGTTATATATGGACACACCCATATTCCCAAGGAGGAGAGACAGGACGGAGTCCTATACTTTAACCCTGGAAGTGCAGGCCCCAAAAGGTTTCGACTACCCATTTGTCTGGGCAGGATACTAGTAAAAAATGGGGAAATAGATGTAGAATGGATAGACCTAGAAGGGAAATAATGTATTGGGACCAATTGATTAATACAAGTATTCTTGCTAAAATATAGATTGTTATGGTGAAGATTTCACTTTAAAGTAGTTGACTACAAAGACCAGTCTTTCAGATACCGAATACGATTATGAAATAGTGGAGGGAGAAAAATGAAAATAGTATTAGCCCCTGATTCTTTTAAAGGGACCTTGTCATCCATGGAAATAATAGACCACTTGGAGGAGGCTGCTAGGGACTGTTTTACTTCTGTGGAGGTTGTCAAGGTACCTATTGCCGATGGTGGTGAGGGCACAGTGGATGCACTGGTTCTAGCCACTGATGGCCAATATCGGTATGTAGAAGTGATGGGCCCCTTATCGGAGCAAAAGGTTAGGGCCAAATATGGGATCATAAATGGCAAAACTGCCGTTATTGAAATGGCAGAGGCCTCAGGATTACCCCTTGTACCCCAGGGTCAGAAAAATCCCTTGCTAACTACAACCTATGGTACAGGACAAATTATAAAAAAGGCATTGGATGAAGGAATAAGGGATTTTGTTATAGGCATTGGCGGTAGCGCTACAAATGATGGGGGCATCGGAGCATGCCAAGCCCTAGGTGTGAAGTTTTTAGATAATAATGGTCAAGAGGTAGGCTTTGGAGGCCAGGAATTATCCCGCATTCAGAATATTATTATTGATGGTATGGACCATAGAGTAAAGGAGAGTAGTTTCACCGTTATATGCGATGTGAACAATCCATTGACAGGTCCTAAAGGAGCTACTGCTATATATGGGCCACAAAAAGGAGTGACAAACAAGAACTTCCAGATCCTTGAATCGGGAATGGTAAATTACCAAAATCTGATTAAAAAGGTAACAGGATTGGATATGGCAACTATACCGGGAAGTGGTGCTGCCGGAGGCTTGGGAGCTGCCTTTGTTACCTTCTTTGATGCCACATTAAAACCTGGTATTGATGCAGTATTAGATTATGTAGACTTTGACAATCTAATTAAAGATGCCGACCTAGTAGTTACAGGAGAAGGCAGAATCGATGGCCAATCCGTATATGGGAAGGTGCCTGTTGGTGTGGCCCAGCGCTGTAAGCCTTTAAATATTCCTGTAGTGGCTATTGTTGGGGGAATGGGAGATGATGCCCAAAGAGTTTATGACCATGGTATCGACTCCATCATGACCACTGTAAACAGCCCAATGCCTATACAGGAAGCCTTATCAAGGGCAGATGAGCTAATGAAAGATGCAGCCATTAGACTGTTTAGATTGATAAAGATAGGAGTGGACTTATAGATCTATTCCATCAAGGAAATAGTGGAATTCCTGTATTATAAAATTTCATATATCAAATAATAATAGCTAAGGGCCTAGAATATTCTTCACTAAGACAAAATGCACCATGATGAGGATGGGTACTTATGAATAGATAACAAAAGGAGTAGACTGATGCAGGAGTATTTTGTAGATCTTCATGTTCATATAGGCAGATCCTTAATGGGAAAGATTACTAAGCGGGGGACGTCCAATAAATTAACCTTTAGCAATATTGCCTATGAAGCCCATCATCGAAAGGGTATTCAGGTAATAGGTGTTGTTGATTGTGTATCCCCTTGGATTATTAGGGACATTGAGGAATTGCTTGATGCAGGGGAGCTAGATGAGATTCCAGGAGGGGGTATGGTCTATAGCGATGATTTGGTTATTCTGCTAGGGTCGGAGATAGAAACCAGAGAAAGTCATGGATGTAGCGCCCATTCCCTGGTCTTTTTCCCAGGCCTATCCCAGGTCAAAGAGTTTTCCCGTATCATGGACGGGCATATGACTAATCTGGAATACAATTCAACTATCAGCAGGCTGTCAGGTCAAGAGCTCTTTGATATAGTAGATTCTCTGGACGGTATCTTTATACCTGGCCATGTCTTTACTCCTTACAAGGGCTTCTATGGTAATTGTGCTGATCGCTTGGCAGATATTTTTAATCCTTCAAGCTTAGAAAAGATTCCCTCCATCGAATTGGGCTTAAGTGCGGATACTGACATGGCCCATCAGCTATCGGAATTGGATAGCAAGACCTTTATTAGTAATTCAGATGCTCATTCTCTAAGACGGATGGGTAGGGAGTATAATATTATGCTGATGGAAGAACTGAATTTCAGCGAAGTTGTCAAAGCCTTAAGAAACCAGCAGGGAAGAAAGATAGTAGCCAACTATGGCCTCAATCCAAAGCTGGGCAAGTATCATAGGACCTTCTGCTTTAAGTGCGAGAATATCACAAACCTGCCACCGCCGGTTTTAGAATGTCCTAATGAACCTAAGCACCGGGTTGTCCTAGGGGTCTTGGACAGACTGGAGATGATTCGAGACAGGGAGGCCAAGCCTAATAGTAAACGGCCGCCATATTATTACCAGGTGCCTCTTGAATTTATACCGGGAGTGGGGCCCAAGACAATAGATAAGCTCATTGGAGCTTTTGGGAATGAAATGAACATCCTTCATAGGGCTTGTCCACAAGAGATTAGAGAAGTAGTATCCGAGGAAATCACCAACCTGATTATAAAAGGCCGGGAAGGGAAGCTTGCCATCGCCTATGGAGGGGGAGGCAAATACGGGAAAGTTAAGCATTAAGTTCAAATGAAATAGATCCTATAATTAAATCTATATCAGAGAAATAAAATTTTATGCTCTCTTTTCACTTGATTTTTTCCAAAAACCATAGTCAAGGAATTATGAATATCCATTGACCATGGTTTTTCTTATTGGCCATCAACATATAGTGGATTCCATCCATGATGGGAAGGACTTTGTTTTTACCTGTAGAATATAGATATATGAGCTAGCAATAGGATGAGAAACCTCAAAAGCAATAATATCCCCTTGAAAAAGCCCTTTCATTAATGAAAAACCTATCATTAAGGAAAGGCTACTAATAAAGGGGAGAACACCATGTTAAGCTCTCTAATATACTTGAAGCTAACACTGGGATTACTCTACAACAAATACTAGGAGGATATATTATGCTAAAAGGATTGTACTTTATGGGTTGGCCAAGAGACATGTGGAATTATCATCCCAGTCTCCCAATGAGAAACATGCAGATGGTAGAGGATATTGTGGATATGAGAGGAGATATGCTCATATGGTCTTGTCTTGGTAGTGGTGCTATAGGTCTTCCCTACTTGGACAAGGAGGCAAATGAGGAAGTTGCTCCACGCTTACGCTTTTATGGATATATGAACGATAAGGAGTTTTGCCACGAATGCAAGAAGAGAGGCATTAAGGTCTTTTCTGTACTGTGGAAGGCCCAGCTATGGGAGTTTGCTGCGGAATTTAATGAGGACGAGAGTGAATTATTGTCTTTAAACATCCTAAGAGATGCCGGGGAACACAAATATCTGGGTATGAGTGAATTATCCACAAATAGATATCCCAAGCTGTTTGATCCAATTGAAAAGTATTTCCCCAATGGCTTGCTTGACTATAAAGGGGAAAAGGTCCAGGATTTTCTGCAGGAGTTTAAAGCAGTATCTCTGGAAAATAGGGATATCCTTTCCATATGGCTTATGGCACCTGATCATGACCATAAATGTTATACACCATGTTGTAATAAAGAATCATATCTGTCATATATGAAAAAGAATGTAGAGATGATGATTGACGCAGGGGTTGGGGGCCTACATATTGATGAATATGATGTACAAAAGTTTGTTGTTCATAATGCAGGTTGCTTCTGTAATGAATGCGTAGATAAATTTAGGATTTATCTCACAAAGAATCAGATTAGCCTACCCGAGGATGCAGGACCTATAGATTCCTTCAACTATAAGGAATACCTACTTTCTAAAGGATATAAGGATAAAAACCTTCTTGCTTTTAATACCAATAAACGATGGGAGATTCCCCTCTATCGCCATTTTGTAAATATGCAGCTAGACACTATTGAGTGGGTCATAAGGGAGTTATCTGCTCATGCTAAAGAATACACTAAAAAAACCAGAGGTGAAGACCTTCCTGTAACCGCCAATCTATTCCAATGCTACCCAGTATCATGGAACTGTAAAAAACATCTGGATATACTAGCAGGTGAGAGAACAAATCTCCAGCTTAGGCAAGATTCTTGGTATAAATTTGCTTTTGGATGGCTAAATGGTAAAGAAGCCTGTTTTGTAGAGGATCCAAATGATTATGTATTAGATATGCTAGAGGATATCAAAGATGGAATAAATGATAGATTTATCTTGTTTTTGCTTGAGCCAATTGCCCATGGTTTCCACCTGGCTTTCCCATATGGCTCCTGGCTACAAAATCAAACTAAAGATGCCCTTTGGCCTGATTTAAGGGTCTTAAAGAAACTGGGTCAATGGCTGGATAAACACTCAGACTTATTCCCCAAGAATCCAGTAGCTGACATTGGGGTTATATATGATTTGAACTCAGCATATGAAAATGTCTTGACAGAGCCAGTTATAAAGGATGAAGCTGCTTATAAGAGACTTAAAGAGATAGATTTAACAGGTGTTACTGAACTGGGCAGGGAAGGGGCTTCCTTTGATGGTGACTTTCCTAATTTCTTTGACTTAATAGAAGAAATGAGTCAAAGACATGTTTTGTATAATGTAATCTATGAAAGTCCAGATGAACCATTAACTGAAGAGAGATTGGCTCCTTATAAGACAGTTATTGTTCCCGATGCCTTTTTAATGGATGATTCCACGGCAAAAGTACTAGAGAATTTCGCTAAATCTGGCGGAGAGCTTATAACCTTTGCTAGAAGGGTAGACAAACTAAAAGACTTCAAAAACTACAGTCAATCCCAGCGACAAGAATTAGTCAGTAAACTAGCTAGTGAAAAGGCAGTTATTGAGACCTTTGGTGGAGATAAGTATGGATTTGCAGTCCACCAAAACAAGGAAGGTAAGTATCTATTGCATATAGTCAACTACAATTTTAACACTACTACCCATAGGATTGACCATTTAGATCAACTTACTTTTGATATAGCCTTTGATGCTAAAGACCTAAAGGTATATAGCTTCCCTAAAAACAAGACTACAAGAGCAGAGCTTGAGGGAGGCAAACTCCAGGTTCAGAATGCTGGAATATATACTGTAGTGGAATTCCTTTAAAGCTGATATAATAAAAAAGGTCTATGTAACAAGAGCAAACAAAATTCTTCTTAATTATGGGTTTCCTCGCTGGCTAATATGGTTTATTAAACATATTAGCTTATGATTAAGATGGAGATCAAAAAACATTTATGAAAGAAGGGTTATAAAGATGAAACGTTCTTTAATAAACCAGCTCATTGATGAAGCAATCGAATTTGTGGAAGGAAGAGGACTAGTATTGCCACCCTTTGCCTATTGGACACCGGAAGATTGGCAGAATATCGGCGAAGATCAACGGGAATTAGTAGATAATATGCTGGGATGGGATGTTACTGACTTTGGAAGTGATGATTTCGAAAAGATAGGCTTGTTAATTTTTACGTTCCGAAATGGGAACTTTAACAATAAGGAAAAATATCCTAAACCATATGCAGAAAAACTTTTGCTGGTGGGCGACGGACAGGAACTTCCCTTTCATTTTCATTGGAGTAAAATGGAGGATATTATTAATCGGGGAGGCGGCAATTTAATCATCCAGCTATATAACTCAGACGAAAATGAAGACTTTGCTGATACAGATGTCCATGTAACTATTGATGGACGACATACTATTGTAGAAGCTGGTGGATTCGTTACCTTAAAGCCAGGTCAAAGCATTACTTTGCTACCGGGTCAATATCATCGATGGATTGGGGAAAAAGGGACGGGTAAGGTCATGTTGTTTGAGGTCTCAACCACTAATGATGATACAAGGGATAATCGTTTCCATAGTGCTGGAGACAGGTTACCCACCATTGAAGAAGATGTGTCTCCTAAATATCTAATTTTTAAAGATTATAAAAACTATGTTAACATTTAACTGACAATATAAAAGCTGGCCCTGAAAGGGAGGGAGACCAAGCCCTTCTATTTCAGGGCCAGCATATCTTGACTAGGGGTGTATAAAGTGGAAGTAGATTTTGTGCCTGATAAATATAAAGAATCAATCAAAGATATTTTGAACTTCTGTTTTGAAGGGCCTCCTGGCCATGGAGAAGCCTTTGTAGAGAAAGTTTTTACATCCGAGAATTGTCTGGGCTCTTTTGATGGGGACAAATTGACTGCCCTCTTATATATTTATCCCTATGATATCTTCTATCATGGGGAATCTGTACCAATGGGAGGAATAGGTGCAGTATCCACCTTGCCAGAGTACAGGCATTGCAAGTGTGCAGCCAATATGCTGATAAAATCTTTAAAAGTCATGAGGGATAGGGGCCATGTCTTTTCAGCCTTAGCTCCATTTTCCTATCCCTTTTATAGAAAATTTGGCTGGGAGCTTGGATTTGAGACCAAGAAATACAGGATTCCAATAGATTATCTCAAGGGTTTGGGAACCGGCAAAGGGGATTTCTATCCTGTCACATTAGACCATATTAAAAGTCTTGGAAAACTCTATCAAGGTTTTGTTTCAAAGTACAACGGGACTATAGACAGACAGAGAAGGGACTGGGAAGCAAGGCTTGGAGTATTGGGAGAGAATCGAAACTATGGTTATGGCTATGGGCTCAGCCAAGAGGACCTAAAGGGCTATATTCTTTATTCCATAAATGAGGGAGTGTTCTCTGTTGGAGAGATGGTATATGATTCCTTAGAAAGTAAATTAGAACTTTTAAGATTTGTCTACTATCACAGTGCCCAGGTCAAAGAAATGGTATGGGAAGCTCCTATGGATGATCAAACCCAATTATTGTTGGACAATCCTAGAGTAGAACAGGTAATAGTACCCGGTATGATGATTAGGGTCATTGATGTAAAAAAGCTACTGGAAGCCTACAAGTATCCCTCAAGCTACAATGGTTCCTTTACCATAAAAGTAGAGGATAAATGGGCCCCGTGGAATGATGGGATCTTCAGACTGAGCATTGAAGAGGGGATAGCTAGAGTGGAAGGTGAGCTTGATGAATCTGCTAATGTAGAATGCAGCATTCAGTCCTTCTCCCAGATAGCCTTGGGATATATAGGGCTAGACCAGGCAATAAATTTAGGAAAGATAAAGATCAATAGTCTAGATTTCCAGGAGGATTTGAAGACAATATTCAAAAAGCATCCCACCCTAATGACTGGCCAATTTTAGTAAACTTCTTGATAGGATTAACTAGCACAAGATGCTAGTTAATTGTACCTACATTGTAGCAACTATTTAACTTGCTCAGTAGATTTAAGTAAATATATAGAAGTATGTTTAAAGATAATTGATAATGTAGAGGAAGGTATCAAGGTGAAAGATAGGAAAAGGAAATATAATGCAAAGTTTTATCTGAGAATATTTATGGTGCTGCTTATATTAGCAGTATCATCATTTTATGGTTATTTGGATAAGCTAGACCCTGGCTCCACTTATGTAGAGGATAATGAATCATCAGCTATTCCTGACCAAACCGCACCTATTGCTGGTCAAACCATGGAGGTTCATTTTATTGATGTAGGTCAAGGGGATTCAATATTAATCAAGCTCCCATCACAGGAGAATATGCTTATCGATGCAGGGGATAATGGTAAAGAAGGAGTAGTCATAGACTACTTAAAAGATCAAGGTGTAAGCAGGATAGACCATCTCATAGCAACCCATCCCCATGCTGACCATATAGGGGGCATGGACTATGTAATTGATGAATTTGATATTGGTCATATCTATATGCCCAAGGTTGTTCATACTACAAAGACCTATATGGATGTATTGGAAGCTATAGAGAGAAAGAATCTAGAGATTAAGTCAGCAAAAGCAGGAATGACCATACCTCTAGAAGGTGTAACTGCAGAGATCTTGGCACCGGATGGTCAATTGGAGTCAGACAACCTAAATGACTATTCAATTGTAATAAGGCTAAGCTATGGACAGACGATATTTTTATTTCAGGGGGATGCAGAAAAGCTGACAGAAGACTATATACTTGAATCTCATCCTAATATAAAAGCTGATGTTTTAAAGCTTGGGCATCATGGTTCAAGCACGTCCAATACTCCCCAGTATATTGAAGCTGTGGATCCGGACTATGGGATTATTACCGCAGGGGAAGGAAATAAATACGGACACCCCCACAAGGAAATTATGGAACTTATGAATGAAAAGGGTATTACCATCTATAGGACGGATAAAGATGGTAGCATTGTAGTCATATCTGATGGTAAAGAGGTATCCTTTGACAATTGACCTAGAACCTAATCATATGAGGCCAATAACAAGATAGTTAGGGGAGGTGCATGTATGGGAAAAAAGGGAGTTATCGATAGATTTGAAGGGGACTGGGCGGTAGTGGAAATGGATAGTGGAGAATTTCTCGATATGCCCAAGGATACCCTACCTCCTAATGCTGTGGAAGGTAGTGTAATTGCTGTAGATAGCAAGGGGGAGATTACTCTATCCCCCCAAGAGACCCAAAATAGGAGGAAAAAGGTAGAAGATCTGATAGATAAGCTCTTTAAGGACTAGGCAGATTACACTGAACCCGCATTTTTGGATTGTCTATTCTTATCTAGTGCCAGGGATGCAATAAACAAGGAGGTAATGGTAATAATAGCATATATTCCGATAGTATAAAGGGACTTAATCCCCAAATTATCTATGACCCAACCACCGCTATAATTGGCAATAATACCGCTGATACCACCATAAAGGGAAGTAGCTAGAGTCTGGGCAGTAGATTTCAGTTTGTCCGGTGCCAGGGAGTCTATATAATAGACGGCACCATTTAGAAAGAGGGCAAAGGATGGCCCCTGGATCAATTGAGCCAAAATTACCTGTACAGGGCTGGAGGCAGTTAAATAGGCAACTTGCCTAAGGAGGAAGAAAAAGGAGGACGCTAAAATTAGATGTACGGGCTTATAACGCTTCAACAACCTACGACCTATTAAAAAAAATGGTACTTCACTAAAGGCCATCAATGCTGCTGCTATACCTTGACTGCCCGGCTTTGCTCCCACTGATGCCAAAAGACTAGGTAGAAAGGAAGAGGAGGCCTTGTGAGGTATATAGATTACAATAGAGAAGATCAAAAAAGTAATATAGGAATAGTTTTTAAATAGTTGTCCAACCTGCATCTCTCTAAAGTTGACCGACGGTGTAGAAGAGTTTCCAGAGCCTCTATCCTCTATCTTCCTACTTAATAGGATGGTCAGACCAATCATAAAGGCAAATATAATAAAGTTATACTGCATGGGAGCTTTGTCAATTAATAACCCAAATAGAAAAGCAGAAATACTAAATCCTAGAGATCCCCATAGACGAATGGTTCCAAAGGATAGATTTGGCTCATCCCGGATCTCTTGGATTATCCAACTGTCCATCAAAGGAGAGGTGGGAGATTCAAAAATAGTAAGTATTATTAATAGAATGGCCATACCTATGGCAGAGTATATAATAGGGATAAACTGCATAATAATGGCACACATTATTATACACAGCAAAAACACTTTCTTTACTGATCCAAAGTGATCGCTGATCATACCCCAGATGGGTTGGGCAAATACTATTATAAAGGAATTAATGGAAAGCATCGTACCTATAGTTGTGTTAGAAAAACCCTTGGATTGTAAGAATACAACGATGAAAGGGTAATAGGTGGCAAAAGCACCACAGAATACGAACTCCATCAAGGATAGATTTAGCTGCTTAGGATTTATATTATAATATAATCTCTTTAGAACATTCATTGATAAGTCTCCTTTAGGAT
>JAAYTG010000194.1 GCA_012518075.1 Clostridiales bacterium
ACCTCATTGTTTTATTATAAACGGAGCTAAAATTATGGTAAGAGACCAGAGTACAGAGGAATTGATATTAAGAGTGGGGGCGGCTATGGGCTTGACTACTTGGGTGGGGAAGAAGGTTTCTATAGGGAAGAGATAGTAAAGACAACCTCTGAGGTTATAAAAGATAGTTTTTTGTATTATAGGAGAAACTATATCAAACAATACCCTTGCCATTGGAGATAATGATTAGTATAATGGTATTAGAATAAAATCATGAGGTGCGAAATGAGGAAAGTGTTTTTTAACTAGTAAAATCAAATAATTCCTTAGAAATGACATGATCATCTTAGGTGATTTGTGCTCTTTTTGGGGAATGATAGTTAAAAACACTTACAGGCAAATCTCAGATTTGAGCTATAACCTAGAATATCCACGGTTTTATAGCTATAGTTTCGAATAGGTATATAAGCTGCAGTATAACCCCTTAGGTGTTTGCTGTAGCTTTTGTTTTTCTATCATTTCCCCAAGCAGTAATTATTTTCAGCAAAACAGCAAAGATTTAGGGGAGATGATACTATGAATCTAAACTTTTCCGGTCTTTCCAAAGAATATGAGGGAAGGACTATATTCCACAATATAAGAGGACAAATAAATAATGGAGATAAAATTGGACTAATTGGGGCTAATGGCGTGGGAAAGACAACTCTAGTCAAGCTTTTGACAGGTAGGGAAGATAAGGATGCCGGAAAAATAAATTATTCTCCTTCCTACATTAAAACCCTATATATAGAGCAGTATCCAGAGTTTGATGGGGGGATATCTGTCTATGAGGATATTTCTAAATTCCTATCCCAATGGAATGGAAATAGAAATCCTAGTGATGCTGGTGATATTGATGCCATGGCAAAAAAAGCTCTTAGTAGAGTGGGTTTGGGTGAAGAAATATGGGGCCAGCAGGCTATAAGCCTTAGCGGCGGTGAAAAAACAAAGCTTGTGCTAGCAAGGATATTTGTATGCGACTTTGACTTTTTGATTCTAGATGAACCTACCAACCATCTTGATATGGAGGGCTATGAATGGTTGGAAGGATTTATGAATAGCCTTGATAAACCTATCTTGGCAATATCACATGACCGTTTCTTTCTTGATAATGTAGTAAATAGGATATGGGAACTTACTCAAAAGGAGCTAAAAGCTTACCAGGGCAACTATACCAGATACAGAAATCAAAAGGAAATTGAGGAAAAGAGTATTGCTAGAGAATACGATAAGCAGCAGACCAGGATTCAGCAGTTAAAGGTTATGATAAGTGACAGGGAGAACTGGTACCATAAAGCCCACAAATCTGCAGGTCAAAATGATTATCTCAGGGCAAGGGCTAAAAAGCAGGCTGGTATATTGAAGGCTAAAAAAAGTCAACTGGAGCGCCTAGAAAAGGAAAAAATAGAAAAACCACGGAAAGAGCCATCGCCCGCCTTTGATGTTATTAATAAGTATGTTAGTGGCAGGAGATTCCCTAGATCCCTTATTCAAGGTAAAAATATTAGCAAAAGCTATGGACAAAACCAAATTCTAAAAGATATTTCCTTTAATATAATGCGAGGGGATAAGATTGCTGTGATTGGAGGCAATGGATCCGGAAAGACTACCTTTTTAAAAATCTTATGTGGACTTTACCATGACTATGGCGGTAGCCTGCGGATCAGTCCTTCCGTAAGCATTGCCTACTTTTCTCAAGAACTTGAAAATCTAAGTTATGAGGACAATATATTGGATAACCTCCTGACTGAAGGAGCCAGCGTTCAAGAATCCAGACTACTACTGGCCAGTCTCCTCTTTAGGGGTGATGATGTTTATCAGAAGGTTGCTAATTTGAGTATGGGGGAAAAGGGCAGAGTAGCCTTTGCAAAGCTAATATTATCTGGTGCCAATCTATTGGTCTTAGATGAGCCTACAAACTATATGGATATTCAATCCAGGGAAAAGGTTGAGGGAGCTTTAGAAGAATTCCAAGGATCTATTGTGTTTGTCTCTCATGACAGATATTTTACAAAAAGGTTAGCCAGCAGAATATTTCTAATTGAGGACAAAAAACTTCGTGTATTTGAAGGAGATTATGAATACTATCTATCAAAATTTAGGAAAAAAAAGATTGATGAAGATAAGGCAAAACAAAGGAAGAATCTAGGGGAAAGCATTATGAAGCTTGAGCTAGAACTAGCATACCTAGGTGGCAAGCTAGATCAGACTCTGGATGAAGAGGAGAAGGAGGAACTGAATAAGCGATACTTAGAAGTGGCTAAGGAGCTAAACAAGAAGAGGAAGCAAGACAAGAGGGTCTAAGGTCAGGAGGGGGGCAGAAAATCTGTCCCCTTATAAATTAGGCTATATCACATCAATAATCACCATACTATCTCCATCGCAAACTTTAACTAACCCGGTGGATTTACATATTCATAGGCAATAAACAAGTTTTCTAATAGATCTGTAATCTATATATTTGGTAATATCATTAATCCTTCTTAACTCTTCGCTGGATCCAAATCGGTTTGCAATCTTTATCCCTGCTTTACCCAGTAGGAGTGCTAGATAAATAAGAAAAAAGGGTATTGGGATATATAACCTTTTATCCTTATCACGGACTCTTATTACAAGGATGTTTCCCTTATTACCTTTCCTCCTTTGGAAAACTACCAAATTAATCTGTTATAGGCGTATTATAATTCAAATATAAAACAAATCAATATTGAGATTGAATATATTAATAAATATAGTAAAATAAATTAAATTTATCAATCCAATAAGCAATATATGAAGTGATGGTTGTAATACGCTATGTAGAAAGGCTAGGAAGACTTGATTCATCGATAAAATATTAATAAATCTATTATAGTTATGCAATTAACCGCTATACTTCTGACAGGGCTCAGGGGATTAAAGAGTGTTGTCAGACATAACCTAAGGTTAAGCTCTGCAAATATAATAAATTTGTTATTTTGATCAAAATACAGTGTATAATAGAGATGACAAGTTTTTTAAAAAAACAATATACTTAAGGGGGAAATCTTTTATGAATAATTTCACTTTCTATAGTCCTACATATTTTGTCTTTGGAAGAAAGACTGAAAATGAAGCAGGTCATTATGTATCTCGTTTCGGAGGTAGCAAGGTTCTTATTCACTATGGCGGAGGATCTGTAAAGCGAACAGGTTTACTCGACAGGGTTAAAGCATCTTTAGATCAAGCAAAGATATCCTATGTAGAGCTAGGTGGTGTTCAGCCTAATCCAAGAAGTGGCTTGGTATACCAGGGTATAGACCTATGTCGCAAGGAAGGCATAGACTTTATCTTAGCTGTAGGTGGAGGCAGCACTATTGATTCAGCAAAGGCCATTGCCGCTGGAGTTAAGTATGAAGGCGATTTCTGGGACTTTTTCGATAAGGGTTTACCTATAAATGATGCCCTGCCAGTGGGCACTATCCTAACAATTGCTGCTGCAGGCAGTGAAGGTTCTCCCGATACCGTTATAACCCATGAAAATGGAATGTTAAAGCGAGGGGCCTCTGGAGAAGGCATTCGTCCTATTTTTTCCATCCTAAACCCCGAGCTGACTTTTACCCTACCACCGCAGCAGACTGCCAATGGCATAGCTGACATCATGGCTCATGTCTTTGAACGGTATTTTACCAATACCAAGGATGTAGAGGTTACAGATAGACTTTGCGAGGCTATCCTCTTGACCATGATAAAGGAATCTCCAAAAGTAATGCTCAACCCCGAGGACTATGAAGCTAGAGCTAATATTATGTGGGCAGGAATGGTAGCTCATAATAACCTATGCGGAGTTGGTAGGGAGCAGGATTGGAGCAGTCATGCCATAGAACATGAATTATCGGCTCTTTATGATGTAGCCCATGGAGAGGGATTGGCTGTAATATTCCCGGCATGGATGAAATATGTTATGAAACATGACGTAAATAGGTTTGCCCAGCTTGCAGTACGAGTATGGGGCAGCCATATGGACTTTGCCAATCCGGAAGCTACGGCATTGGAAGGCATAAAGAGACTGGAGACTTTTTGGAAATCCCTGGGTCTGCCTCTGACCTTTGAAGAACTAGGTGCCAAGGAAGAGGATATTCCCTTTATGGTTAAGAATATTGGATTGGAAGATGGGCAGCATCTGGGAAGCTTTGTTCCACTATATAATGATGATATAGAAAAGATCTATAGACTTGCCCTGTAGTAGGGATAAAAGAATAGAATCGCTGCAGATAAAACCTTAAACTATGCATAAAAACAAGGTGTTATGGCAAGCTTTTACTATGGATTGAGATAAATTAAAGATTGGAGAGGGGAATTGCCATGAATGTACCAACACCTCACAACCAGGCAAAAGCAGGTGAAATTGCATCTACAGTGATAATGTCCGGAGATCCCCTTAGAGCAAAATTTATAGCAGAGAATTATCTCCAAGATGCAAAATGTTTTAATAGCGTTAGGGGAATGTTAGGCTATACGGGATATTATAAGGGGAAAGAAGTATCAACAATGGGACATGGTATGGGGATGCCATCTATGGGTATATATACATACGAATTGTACAATTATTATGGGGTAGAGAATATTATTAGGGTAGGCTCGGCAGGTGGCCTTAGGGATGATGTTAAGCTTCGTGATATTGTAATAGCCATGGGTGCTTGTACAAACTCAAATTATGGCAAGCAGTTCCAGCTCCCCGGCACCTTTGCTCCAATAGCCAGTTATCCCCTGCTAGAAAAAGCTATTGAGACAGCCCGGGATCAGAATCTGGACGTTAAGGTGGGGAATATCTTTACATCCGATACCTTTTATGAGGATACCCCTACACAAGAAGCTTGGAAGAAGATGGGGGTGCTAGCCGTTGAAATGGAAGCAGCAGCCCTGTATATGAATGCAGCAAGAGCAGGTAAGAATGCTCTTTGTATCTGCACCGTATCTGACCTACCATTTACAGGCGAAGCATGTACCAGTGAGGAAAGACAGACTAGTTTCACTCAAATGATGGAATTGGCTCTGGAAATGGTCTGTAAGCTATAACAAATAGGATATGAGGGAACTTAGCAGGTTGGCGAGCAATTGCCGACCTGTTTTTATTATAACACCTTAAGAGGTCAAATTCTGTTTATATTATAGCTCATCTATTGTGTAAGGTGTTTCAACAAAAGCTTCATTAATATAATTAATTGATTCAAATGGAGGCTTTTGTTATAATAATATAGAGACCATTTAGCTAAAAAACCTTTATAAAAAGAATATAGAAAGAATAGGAGCGGTGAACGATGGCGGATTTAAAGAAATACGAATTTTGGTTTGTAACAGGATGTCAACATCTTTATGGGGAGGAGACTCTCGTAGAGGTAAGAAACCATGCTGACATAATCGCCCAGGGCCTAGAGAAATCAGGAAAGATCAGTGGCAAAGTAGTGGGCAAAGGTATTGTTACCAGTCCTTCTGAGATTACACGAGTAATGGAAGAGGCCAACTTTGATAAAAACTGTGCGGGTGTTATTACTTGGATGCATACTTTCTCACCATCGAAGATGTGGATTGCTGGATTATCTATTCTCAACAAACCCCTTCTACATTTAAATACCCAATTCAATAGGGAGATTCCTTGGGACGATATTGACATGGACTTTATGAATCTCAATCAATCAGCTCATGGAGATAGAGAACATGGATTTATTGGAGCAAGGCTTAGAATACCAAGAAAAGTTGTCGTAGGATATTGGGAAGATGAAGATGTTCATAAGAAGATCGATGGCTGGATGCGTTCTGCCGTAGGTCTAAGCGAATCCCGATCCTTGAAGCTAGCTCGCTTTGGAGACAATATGAGAGATGTTGCCGTTACAGAGGGAGATAAGGTAGAAGCTCAGATTAAGCTGGGATGGTCAGTTAACTACTACCCTGTAGGGGATCTTGTAGAGTACGTAAATGCAGTAACCGATGCCGAAATCGCAGAATTGATGAAGGAATATGAAGAGTTATATACTATAGAAACTGAGAAAAAAGAATCTATCGAATATCAAGCCAGAATTGAAATCGGCATGACTAAATTCTTAGAAGAAGGTGGATTTGGTGGATTTACCACTACTTTTGAAGACCTGCACGGCTTCAAGCAGCTGCCCGGCCTAGCAGTACAAAGATTGATGGGCAAGGGATATGGCTTTGGTGGTGAGGGAGACTGGAAGACTTCAGCCCTAACTAGAGTGATGAAGGTAATGGCAACTGGTCTACCTGGTGGAACCTCATTTATGGAAGACTACACTTATCATCTAAAAGAAGGTGAAGAACTGATCCTAGGTGCTCATATGTTAGAAGTGTGCCCCTCCATTGCAGCGGGGAAACCAGCTATTGAAGTTCATCATCTAGGCATAGGTGATAGAGAAATGCCAGCAAGGATGGTCTTTAATGGACAAGAAGGGGATGCTATTCTTGTATCTTTAATAGACATGGGTGGCCGCATGCGTATGATCGTAAACGATGCAAAGGCTGTAACACCTCTTCGGGATATGCCCAAGCTTCCTGTAGCAAGAGTTATGTGGAAACCTATGCCCGACCTCAAGACTTCAGCAGAAGCATGGATTCTAGCTGGAGGAGCTCATCATACTGTAATGAGCTATTCCTTGACAGCAGAACATATGAGGGATTTTGCGGAGATGGTAGGCTTAGAGTTTGTCCATATCAATAAGGATACTGACATAACCGAACTTAAGAAAGAATTGATGTGGAACGATATGATGTGGAAATTAAACAAATAAAATTATAAAGTTAAAACTTTTATAATGGCACTTTATTAGTAGCTGTTATCCTCTAGAATATACTTGGTCATATTATACATAATATGCTATAATATACTGCATTGTGTATAATATGACCAAACTTTAGGAGGAGACAGAATGAGAAAAGGGATTAAAACCATTTTATGTATTATTATTTTAGCGCTAACGCTTTCACTTCTTGGAGGATGTTCATCCGGCATTTATAAGAAAGAGATTATAGAAACATGGACAGTTAATGAGACTGAGTTCAATGAAAACAACGATGATGTTTTTTCTGGATTACAAACAATGTTGTATAGTATGGTGTTTCAACCAGGCAGTGAGATAGAATTTGTAAATAAAGACAAGGTCAGCATTATGGGTAATAGTAGCAGCTACAAATGGATTGAAGATGGCAAATTACAAATCGGGGACGATGGCGATGATGCTATTTTATTTGACGTTGAAATTAAAAAGGATGCTATGACCCTAGAGAATCAAATAGTAAAGATTTATTTAAGCAAATAAATAGAAATCTCTTCTACAGTTAAATTTTTCCCCTAAATAATCAAAAGTTTAGAATACACAGAAATGGAAATAATAACGTATAGATAGGATATAAATGTTATTAGTAATTTTTGTACTTAGATTTTTGGTTGAGGAGGAATATAAAAGTGTTAGAAGACTCCGGAGACAGAGGAGAGTTTATGGAGATTTTGACTGAGGCTAAGGAAGAGTGGGTACAGGCCCAGAACTATTTTGATAATGTAAGTGAGCCGGATTTGGTAGACTATGCCATATACAGGTTAGAGGCTGCAAAAAAGAGGTACATGTATCTAATGAAACAGGCCCGAACATCTGGCATAAGTAATGAACTAATTCTTAAGGATGAATCTGGACAGATTATTAATTAGAGTTAAAGAAGTCATAAAAGGGAATGCCTATCCATATATATTTAGTGAATGTATTCTGAAAAGAGGGGATAATATATGGGTTTGGACATTCCCTTTAGCGTTATTATTGGCTATGCTTTAGGATTGATTCTTCTATATTTAGTTGGGTGGCTTCTCCTAGTGCCTCTGAAGACGATTTTAAAGTTTATATACAATGGGATCCTAGGAGGAATTATCCTATGGATATTGAACCTAATAGGAGGACTAATTCATGTTACAGTGGCTATAAATCCTATCACTGCTTTAATAGTAGGTTTTTTAGGAGTGCCAGGAATCATACTAATTCTTTTGCTTCAATTTATTTTAGTATAGAAAATTTAGTATAGATAATCTTATTGGGTTAATCAATAAGCCATCCTCTTGTGACTGGCTAGCTTAAGCTTGACTAGCTGGATCATAAATGGATGGCTTATCTAACTATAGAATAGATGTCCTACATACTGTATAGTAGACATTATATAGCTTTTTATAGGGCTTATATGCCTCTATTTGACATTAAAACATCAATTTCATCAGGGTTTATACCCACCATTGCTTCTCCGAGGTCTTCAGATAGCTCGGCGATGAGCTTAAAATCATTGTAATTAGCTACAGCTTCAACAATAGCCCTAGCTCTTTTCGCGGGGTTGCCGGACTTAAAGATTCCAGAACCTACGAAGACACCGTCGGCTCCTAAATGCACCATCAAAGCGGCATCGGCAGGTGTTGCTACGCCTCCTGCGGAGAAATTTAGAACGGGCAAAGCGCCATTTTCATGAACATATTTGGCCAGCTCATAGGATACCTGGTGCTCCTTAGCAAAGTTGTATATCTCATCTTCTCTAATAGAGCGGAGGGCTGCAATATCTTGGTTTATCTGTCTCATATGCTTAACGGCTTGAACCACATCTCCGGTTCCTGCTTCTCCCTTCGTCCGAACCATTGCAGCACCTTCACTGATTCTTCTTAGGGCTTCACCAAGATTTGTTGCGCCGCATACAAAAGGAGTTTTGAATGTGTTCTTATCTATATGGAATTTGTTATCTGCAGGTGTTAGAACTTCACTTTCATCGATGAAGTCTACCTCAATAGCTTCTAGTATTCTTGCCTCAACAAAATGACCTATACGAACTTTTGCCATAACTGGGATAGAGACAGCTTCTTGGATACCCTTGATCATTTTCGGATCACTCATTCTGGATATTCCGCCTGCTGCCCGGATATCTGCCGGAATTCGCTCCAAGGCCATAACTGCACGAGCGCCTGCCTCTTGGGCAATTTCAGCTTGCTCAGGGGTGGTTACATCCATTATTACGCCGCCCTTTAATTTGTCAAGCAAGGGCTTATAGGATTCATATTTCTTAATCATTCAATCATCTCCTAGAAGAATAAAAATTATTGTTTATTATATAATATACCACAAACGCTTTAAGTCAAGCAGTTGCTGTGTAAATACAGTAGACTTTCTTTTTCCAAACCTTGATATAAGCAAATTCCAAGGAAATTGTAGGTAGAAAGCCCTAGCTTGGTAAGTCTAGAAGAAATTAATATTTTTAAAACTCTTAGGTAAAAAAGAATTGATAAGATTGAAAACTATTTGCCTTCCTCTTGAATTTACCAAGGGTTTGGTGATACAATATAGACCATATGAAGTAAAAGGACGTGGCTTGACAATGAAGGATAGAAAGATTATATTTAGTGGAATTCAACCTTCCGGGGATTTAACCCTGGGAAATTATCTTGGAGCGATAATTAATTGGATTCCTCTGCAGGAAGAATATAATTGTATATATAGTATAGTTGATCTTCATGCTTTAACCGTGAGACAGACTCCAGCTGAGCTAAGGAAGAGGACCAGATCTCTCCTAGCTCTCTATATAGCTTGTGGTTTGGATCCAGAAAAGAACATTTTGTTCGTACAATCGCACAACAGTGCCCATGCAGAGCTTGCTTGGATTTTAGACTGCTATACCTATATGGGGGAACTTAATCGAATGACCCAGTTTAAAGAGAAAGCCCAGAAGCATGCGGAGAATATCAATGCAGGTCTATTTACATATCCGGTGCTAATGGCTGCTGATATTCTTCTCTATCAGGCTGACATGGTACCTGTAGGAGATGACCAAAGGCAGCATCTGGAAATAACCAGGGATATAGCTCAAAGATTTAACAATATCTATGGAGATGTCTTTAAGGTGCCTGAGCCCTATATACCCAAAGTGGGGGCTAGGATTATGAGCCTTCAAGAACCTGAAAAGAAGATGTCAAAATCCGATGAGAACTCCAATTCTTATATTTCTCTTCTAGATGATCCTAATGTGATTATTAAGAAATTTAAGAGGGCGGTTACGGATTCCGAAGTTCAAGTAAGATATGATGTAGATAATAAGCCAGGTATAAGCAATCTGATGAGCATTTATGCCAGTGTTACAGGTAAATCCTATGAAGAAATAGAGAGTGAGTTTGAGGGGAAAGGCTATGGAGACTTTAAGCTAGCCGTAGGACAAGTTGTAGCTGATACCCTAAAGCCTATTCAGGAAAAACATAAGGAACTGATGGAAAATAAGGATTATTTAGATCAGATTATGAAAGATGGCGTAGAAAGAGCAGGGCGTCTGTCATATAGGACCCTTAGAAAAGTATACAAAAAGATTGGCCTTGTCCCTAGACCATAGCAAGGGATCAGGATACACAACCGGGATGGGCAAGAAGATCCCGGTTTTTTAGTTCTTGAAAGTAGGTGCAAGTGTGGATAAAGGTTCGCTAAAACTAGGGCTGATAGAATATGCTACAGGGCTGGGATTTGGGATTGTACGAGTTGCCAGCTCCGAGCCTTTCCTCCTTTGGGATTCCCAGATAGCCAAACGAAAAGAAAAGGATCCACAGTCATCATATCGTTGGACCAATATGGTGTGTGATCCAAAGGATCTTATGCCTGAGGCCAAGTCCATAGTGGTAGGGGTATGGCCACATATACCCTACAAGGCTAGCTTCCCCAAAGGGATAGGTAGATTTTCGGCACACTACAAGGAGTATCCCAGGGGGCGGCAAGCCGCTAACAGGCTAGGACAATTTATAGAAGAAGCTGGCTACCATACAGTAGTTCATCCTAATTTACCTGCTAAGGAGATTGCCTATAGGGCAGGTGTAGGATATTTTGGGAAAAACGCTCTTATCCACACTTTAGAGTATGGATCCTGGATAAGTCTCCACTGTATTTTAACCGATGCACCCCTATCTCCTGATAAGGGCATGGATAGGATATCGGATTGTGGAGACTGTAACTTGTGTATGAGAGCCTGTCCTACTGGAGCTATAGGGCAAGAGGGTGAGTTTACAGCAAGCAAGTGTATTCGCCACTATATGCTATCCTCAGATTTTGTGCCAGTGGATATTCGGGATAAGATGGGTGGTAGAATGCTGGGCTGTGATATATGCCAGATGGTATGCCCTTTTAATAGGGAATCTATGCAGAAAAGTGGATTACCTTCAACTGAGGAAATGGATCTATTCAAAATAGATGATATTTTAAAAGAATGGTCGAGGGGCTTAAAAGATAGGATGAATAAGATGAGTAGGCTTATAGGAGGTAACTATGCAAGAGCACAGAAAATACTATCCATGACTGTAATTATAGCGGGCAACAGCAAGGACAAAGCCTATATACCTCATCTGGTTAATTTATTAAAACATCCTCATCCCCCAATTAGAGGGCATAGTGCTTGGGCCATCGGCAAAATTGCGCCTCCTGACTGTAAGGACATACTAGACAAAGCATTGAAGCAAGAGAAGGATACTAGAGTGAGACAAGAGATTTACAGAGCTATTAGTTTGTGTCAATAACTCGCACAAAAACTGGATAATTAATAATCAAGATTTTGACTTTACGGATACCTTACGGATATTATTAAAAGAATCGGATTAGAAGTTAGTAACCTAGGCTCTTAACACAGTAATGGGTTATAAAATCAGGGAATAGCTAAGAATAATAATATAAGTTGCTCTGCCAGCTGATAATATATTTATAAGAAATATTGGAGGGTAGTGTCAGGAAAACCATATACTTTTCAATAGATTCTTATACACTTATTGTGACAGTTGTTTAACTATCACGACAGGTGAATATAATAAAGAAGAAGGGAGCGGATGATAGATGGATTTTTTAGATGACTTAGGGAAAAAAATAGGGGAAACTGTAAAAGTAGTTGGAGATAAATCCCAGCAAATAGTTGAAATAAGTAAGATGAATATTGAAATAGGTAAAGAGGAGGCTATAATAAAAAAACTTTACACTCAAATCGGGGAGGCAGTCTATAGAGCTCATTGTGGAGAAGAGACTGCTGAAAACATTGACAATCTATGCCAAGAAGCAACAGAGCGCTGGGAACGGATTAAGGAATTACAAAAGAAAATTAAAGAACTTAAATCTATCTAGGCTTTTGTAGTTTAATTCGATGATTTATGTTTTATAATTCTAATAATGGGTAAAGATTATCTGTGGGCTATTTTATTATCTTAGAAAAAGAATGTGGAAGGAGAAATTAAAAATGCAAAAGTATGAATGTACAGTATGTGGCTACATATATGATCCAGAATTAGGGGATCCTGATGGAGGAGTTGCGCCTGGCACAGCTTTTGAAGATATACCGGATGACTGGGTATGCCCCGAATGTGGTGTAGAAAAGGATTTGTTCGAACCAGTTGATTAAGATGGAAAAGCGACGGCCGGCAACTTGCCGGCCAATTCACTTTCTTAGAGGCAGAATAATTACTTTTTACAGAAGTCTTCTTATGGTTGATACTATCGCTAATAGACTGTATAATTAAATCGGCTAATTTAGTTAATGGGTATTGATTTAGTGGATTTAGTATCCTTTAGGTGAAATAAGGATGGATGGATTACAATTAGAATAATAGAAGGAATGGATAATGCCTATATTATAGGAGGTAAAAATGCCAAAAAAATTTTTCTTTAACGATTTAGAAGCCATAAAAATTGCTATTGATATAGAGAGAAGGGGAGAAAGTTTTTATTCTACTGCTGCAAATAAGCTAGATGAACATGAAGTTAAAGAGCTTCTTATGGATTTAGCCCAACAGGAAAAAGAGCATCAGCTAACCTTTGAGCAGCTATATAGTAATACCATAAGCCAAAGAAAAGAATTTGATGATACCTATCTATTTGAACCTGAAATATCCGCTTATCTTTCGGCCATGGTGGAGACCAGTGTTTTCCCCAGTGACGACAAGTTGGATGAGATTATGGAAGAAATAAATAATGCGGAAGACGTATTGAGATTAGGGATCCAAGCTGAAAAAGATTCAATACTCTTCTATACTGAAATG
>JAAYTG010000195.1 GCA_012518075.1 Clostridiales bacterium
AGGATAGACTGGATGAGGACGCAGGCCAGTTCTATAGCTTTGAAATGCTAAGCTATTGTCCTATAGATATAAGGGCCATTGATCTATCCCTTTTAGATCAGGCCGAGATTGACTGGGTAAACAGCTATCATAAGGATGTCTATAATGTCTTAAGTCCGTATCTTGATGAGGAGGTAAAGAGCTGGCTTAGAAAGATGACAGCTCTAATAAGTGTTCTTCCTCAAAAACAGTAAAACCCTTTATCTCCTCGGGTAGGCCAACATATGTGTTGGCCTATTGACTTTTATTCATACAACACTACTTATATCTCTTAATATATTTTTATAGACATATATAGACATATAAGGAAGGGAAGAAAATGAATAAAACAAACATGCATAGTATGAATAAGGTAAGTTTACAGAGGAAATTAATACGTTTGTTTTTGTGGGCTTCTGTAATTCCAATTCTAATTTTAAGTTTTTATTCACATTATAAGATTTCCAACACATTAAAAAAACATACCGAGGAATTGATGACGAATAATCTTGAACAGATAGGAAACAGCCTAGAGATTTCCCTGGATTCATATAAGGATTTATTATATCAGATCTATACTGATGATGATGTGGTTTCATTAGTGAACAAATTAGACTGTGGGGAAAACCCTGCAGTAAGCTTAAACCAGTTGAGAAGAATTTTAAGGGGCCTGTTATATACTAAAGACTATATCCGTTCTATCTCAATTATCACATCAAGGGGTAAGATTGTTACCTATGACCAGTTGACCTTTGTTGCCAATAAGAATACGTGGTTTGACAATTTCAGTTTATCCGCCCATGAATTATATGAAAGGGTGTCTGCGGATAACTTGATACATGTGTTCCCAACGGAATACGGAGTAAACTTTGCCAATGAAGATTACTATCTATTTCATATTGCCCATCGCATTATAGACTACAAGAATCTAGATAAGAAAATGGGCATAGTTATTGTAAGTATTGATGAAAAATTTTTACGTAATATATGTTTAAATCAGGATGATAGTGCAGGAGAAATAAAAAATTTTAATTTTATAGTGGACGAGACAGGAAAAATTATCTGCTATATTAACCAAAAGGGTCTGTTGCGCAAAATTACTGGTAATAATGCTCCTTTGGAAGAGAGGCGAGAAGACTATTTAGAATTTATAATAAATGAAGGATTATTTGAAAAAGAATATATTTCAGTAAATGTATATAGAGATGAAGCTTTGTCTTGGGACATAGTAAACGTGTCCAATCAAAAGGAAACCATGAAAAATTTAAGCAAACAACAGAAGATTAATATTATTGTAAGCATTTTATCTTTGGTTGTAATTATATTCTTGACCCTCCTTTTATCAAGGCAGTTGATAAAGTCAGTTAAAAAGGTAGTTGAAACTATGAAAATAGCAAGCTCTGGTAATCTAGGAGTGAGGGTTAAGGCAGATGAACAGATGCCTCTTGAAGTGGAGTCCATAGCTCTTCAATTTAATGACATGCTCGGTAAACTGGACGCTGCCATGAAAAAAGAAAAGCAAGCCAGTGAGCGTCAGAGATTGGCCGAAATAAAGGCTTTAGAAGCACAAATCAATCCTCATTTTTTGTATAATACACTCGATACAATTAACTGGATGGCAATAGATAAGGATGAGTTTGAGATCAGTAATGCAATCAGTTCACTAGCATTCATATTACGCTATGCTATCAAAAACAGTAATGTTACGGTGAAAGTTTCTGATGAAATTGAATGGTTAAAGAATTATATATATTTGCAACAGACAAGGCTAAAAAATAGTTTCCGTTGCCACATTAAAGTAGAACCTGAGATATTGGATTGTAAGATTCATAAGCTGTTGTTGCAGCCATTTATAGAGAATGCAATTATTCACGGTTTTGAAGGAATAAAACGTGAACACGTTTTGAAGATTGAATTAAGATCGAAGGATGAATTTATTTATATTTCCATAATAGATAATGGTAAAGGAATGGAGCCTTCTCTTGTAGAAAAGTTTAACAAGAAGGGATTTGACAAAACAGAAAGCGACAGCCACATAGGAATGGAAAATGCTATTTCCAGATTGTATATGTATTATGGTAACAAGGCAAGTGTTAGGATAAATAGTAGTTTGGGAGAAGGAACAGAAATTATAGTTCTGATTCCATGGAGGTGATGCCATATGAGAATTGTTATTGTGGAGGATGAAATAAGAATTCGAGAAGGAATAAGTAAACTCATCGGCAAAATATTTCCTGAATTTAAGGTGGTAGCTAGTGCAGCAAATGGTAAAGAGGGATTGGACATAATATTAGTTGAGAAGCCAGATCTGATTATTGTTGATGTCAAGATGCCAATAATGGATGGATTGGAAATGCTTGTAGCATTATCCGAAAAAAAAATAAAAACTAAAGTCATAATTTTAAGTGCTTACGCAGAATTTTCTTACGCACAACAGGCAATACATTTGGGGGTAAGTGAATACCTTATAAAACCATTAGTACCCAGCAAGTTTGTTCAGGCAATTAAAAACATCCAGACAGAGCTAGCAGAGACCCAAATCGACGATACAGAAATACTAAGCAGGTTGGATCATATTTTATTTGGTATTATATATGGGAATATTGATATAGATAAAAAGCTATCATATTTTTTGGAAAACAAGTATGGAATTCATGAGAACACACAGTTTAGTCAAGTACAGATATATTTAGGCAAGCAATTTATCAGAAATGTAGCCAGTACTAGAATACAAGTAGAGCAGTTTCTAAAGACAAGAAATGATCTAGATTATTGTATTGTGGAGATACCTAAAGAGAGAATGTTGTTGATAGTTTTATATGGCTATGAAGATCAGTGTACTATAGAGAGGTGGTTCCAAGACTGGGTTGCTTTGCAAAAGATTGGGAATAATGCACAAAATAGGAGTTATGGTTGGATTAATGCAGGGAGCGTAAAAGAGTTAAAAGCAAACTATCAAAAATTATTACGACACATGGACTGGAACATTTCCTTTAGCAACTCTGTTATGATTTCATACCCGAAAATATTGCAGGTACAGACCAGTATCTGTATATATCCAAAAGAGATCGAAAATCAGCTTAAATCTGCATTGTGTTCTTATAAAAGAGATGAGGTGTTTAAGTGTATTCAGCAGTTTAATGAATATTTTGATAATGAAAATATCTATTCACCCAAAGAAATCAAAGACAACTATGTTAGGTTTTTATGGGCAATGATGAGCATTGGCAGGGAAATTGGCCTATTAGATAATGAACAGATACAGCAGCAAAAGATTTACGAGCAAATTATGAACGCAATGAACAAGAATGAATTAAGCGATATTGCAAAAGAATTATTTTACTGTATAAAGCATGATTATAAAAATGGTGACGAAAAATTAAGTTTAAATGTGAAGAGAGCTGAAAATATAATTCATGAATATTATCAGACAGGAATTACTCTGGAGGAAATTGCGGATGAATTAGATCTGACACCCGAATACCTTGGGATGCAATTTCATAAGGAGAAGGGAATTACATTCAGTACATATATAAAGGAATTTCGTGTTGCAAAAGCAAAAAAGTTGTTGATAGGTAGTCGAATGAAGGTCTATGAAATTGCGGATAAAGTAGGATACTCCGATGCCAAGTATTTCAGCCGTGTATTTAGGGAAAGTATAGGTATGTCACCTGTAGAGTATAGAAAGACATACAGATAACCTTAGGAAATTTATCCATTATTAGTTTTTTTGAGTTTTTTTAAGGGCAATTTATTTATATAATACAGTTACAGAAATCTAAGTAGGGGAGGATAAAAATGAAGAGGTTATTAACATTTGTAATCATAATAACTATGATTACAACATTGGCATTAGGGTGTAGTTCCGAAAAAGGAGAACAAACTGCAGATACTCCAAAGGTTGAAGATGAAAAATCAGAAACTTCCCAAGAGACAGATGATAGTACAACTGAGGAAGACACATCAGGCCCTGACGGCGCCTCGGGAAATGTTGTAATCCATTATTACTGGGAAACTGAAGGACACCAGATTGCTCTAAATACTCTTATTGAGAGATTTAACGATTCACAAAGTGATATTACCGTTGAAGCCAAGTATATACCTTTCGCAGATTTTAAGAAGCAGTTATCAATCGGAGCCTCCGCAGATGAACTACCTGATTTTGTTATCATAGATAATCCAGATCATGCTGCATACGCTGCAATGGGAATATTCGCTGATATTACAGATAAGTTTGATATAAGTACATATTATGAAGGTCCAGTTAATTCATGTACTTTAGATGGGAAACTATATGGTGTTCCATTTGGTAACAATTGCTTATTGCTCTTCTATAATGAGGAAATGTTAGAAGCTGCAAACGTAGAAGTTCCTACTACATGGGATGAGTTATTAGATGTTGCAAAAGCTTGCACAAGAGATACAGTATCTGGTTTTGCTTATAGTAGCTTGCAGAATGAAGAAGGCACCTTCAACTTCCTGCCATGGGTTTGGTCAGCAGGAGCTACTGCATATGAAATCAATTCTGAAGGTGGCATCAAGGCTTTGGCCATGACTAAAGAGTTAGTTGATTCAGGTGCAATGACAAAAGAAGTCATAAACTGGACACAGGGAGACGTCATGAACCAGTTTATCTCTGGAAACCTAGCTATGATGATTAACGGAACATGGCAAGTTCCAACAATGCGCTCTGAAGCACCTGATTTAAAATGGAATGTTGCTCCACCTCCTATGGATAAACAGCAAGCAACGGGTCTAGGTGGGGAAAATTACGCGGTAATTGCAGGTGGAAATGAGGATGCAGCAATCGAATTTTTAAAGTTTGCAACCAGCAAAGAACAATCCCTTCATATGATGGAAGCCATGGGTTATATATCACCTGATTCTACTGTCGCAGAGAATCAGTTTGCAGGTGATCCCATTTATGAGGCCTTTGTAGATGGTATGAATTATGCATATGCAAGAGGCCCTCATCCTGAATGGCCAAGTATCTCAGATGCAATTTCATTAGCATTTAATGAAGTAATGACGGGAGCAAGCACGCCTGAAGATGCAGCAGTAAAGGCACAGACAACTATTGATGGTATCTTGGGAAAATAGGTATACTTAGTATGGTTGGGATAGGTTAAGAAGGCAGGAGAGACGGCAGGAAGTACACGGAAGTGCATTTCCTGCCATTTTCCCCCAATTTGGAGGAATGTATTATGAATAGAATTAAAAAATTCTTTAAGTATGATAACGTGGGTATGCTCTTTGTATTACCTGGATTCATATATATGATGGTCTTTGTAGGGTTTCCTATTATTTATAATTTTATCTTAAGTATTCAGGATGTTACGGTTCAAACTCTACGCAGTGATGTAAAAGAATTTGTTGGATTCAATAATTATATACAACTCTTTCGGCAGGATAATGTACTGACTTTATCCATCTGGAACACATTAAAATTCACTGTCATGAGTATTCTATTTCAATTTATAACTGGATTTGCTTTGGCATTATTCTTCAATAAAAACTTTTTTTTTGCGAAGCCGGTTAGGGGACTTTTAATGATGCCCTGGATGATACCAGTTACGATTACCGCTCTTATGTTTAAATTCATGTTTGGCACAGATGTTGGCATTATTAATTATTTGATCTGCAGTATTGGACTTATTAGTGAAAATATTGATTGGCTTACAAATACAGCAACCGCTATGCCTACTGTAATATTTGCGAATATATGGATTGGTATTCCATTTAACATGATTTTGCTTGCTACAGGACTTACAACAATACCCCAAGAACTATATGAAAGTGCTTCTATTGATGGGGCGAATAAATTCCACACATTTAAGGAAATAACACTACCTCTATTGAAGCCCACTATTGATTCCGTTTTAATCTTGGGCTTTATCTATACATTCAAAGTATATGACTTGGTTTATGTAATGACTAGTGGTGGACCAGTTAACTCTACTCAGGTGTTATCCACATATTCATACAAGCTATCATTTGATATGTTTAGATATAGTCAAGGAGCAGCTGTTGCGAATATATTGTTTATTATACTGCTTCTTGTAAGTCTCCTGTATCTAAGATATGTTTATGTAGAGGAGGAAGTATAATGGGAACAGAAAGAAATTTGTCTAGAAGAAAAAATATACTATATTGTGCCATTTCTGTGTTAATTATTTGTATTCTACTGTTTCCACTTTACTGGATATTGGTTACTTCATTAAAAACGGAAAAAGAAATCTTTCAGATACCACCTACATTCTGGCCGAAAGAGCTGAATTTAAAGTCTTATATGACTCAGTTGGAAAGAGGAGACTTTAACATGTTTCGTTCGTTTAGAAATAGTATAGTGATTTCCGTGGGGGCTATGATTATTTCTATTGTTTTGGCAGTCCCGGCTTCTTATGGAGTAGCTAAGTTCTCATTTAAGGGCAAAAAAGCTATTATCCTAGGGTTTCTAATTACTCAGATGTTACCTGTTTCTGTATTATTGACACCATTATTTATTATGTATAATAAAATGCATTTATATAATACAGTCTGGTCTACCATCTTTGCAGATGCAACCATAGGAATTCCTTTTTCGGTGCTAGTTTTAAAGAACTTTTTTGCTTCCATACCAGACGAATTAGAAGAAGCGGCTTATATTGATGGTTATAATCGTTTTACAACTTTTACAAAGGTTCTTATTCCTATAGCAAAGCCAGGGATCGTGGTCTGTGGTGTTTTCTCTTTCCTATATGCATGGGGAGATTTAGCATATGGAATGACATTTATCATTGATCAGCAAAAGAGACCCATCACGGCAGGCATTTTTAATTTTTTAGGTCAGTACGGAACAAAATGGAGCTATTTAACGGCTTTCGCAGTGGTCACAATAATTCCCGTTGCCTTGATATTTATCTTTATGCAGAAATATATTATTGAGGGAATGACAAGCGGAGCTGTAAAAGGCTAGATATATTTTAGGAGGAATTAGTTTTTTGTAAAACAGGAACGGCATCTAATACTTAGCTATGGTTCAGTTTTAAATGCTGAATAGGAAGTATACGTAGAGAAAGTCAATGCTATGGGAGTTAATCGTTATATAGAGATTATGGAGACCGCATTCGAAAGGCAGTGGAGAGAGACCTGGAAATAACACTGAATAGTTAAATAAATGGGGGTTAACAATATGCTCCTATGAATTCATGAATTATACCCTAAGAAGGTTTAGTAATGGATAAGGCAAAATTAATAATTGACAAGGACTTTACAGTTGCATCGGTTGACAAACGACTATTTGGTACATTCATAGAACCAATAGATAATATTATATATGGAGATATGTACAACCCCGAACACCCAGAAGCGAATGAACAAGGATTAGGTATAGAATCAATGTTAGCCGTCAATATGGGAACAGGTAATGCTGAAGAAGCAGCCAATGAAGTTAAGTATTGTAATATGACTTCTGGCACTTATGGAGTGACTTAAGACGCAAATACGGCAATGAGTAGCCTCTAGCTGGCAATACCTTCGTAGATTCCAATAGAATAGTACCTAAAGATATTGAGATCAATAAGAAGGCTGATTTTGTTATATTACCAAAGCTGTCATGGAATGTACTAAGATTTAAAATAAAATGGTATTCATGGGATAGATAACCGTTTTTCGAAACTGCTGAGAATGTTATGAGTTAGAGATAGTGGTAAGACTTTATGGTCTTGCCACAAACAATTATAGATAAGCACAATATGACTATAATGTATATGCTATAATGTGTAGATTAAGTCCGTATAATGGTGTAAAAAGAAAAATAAGTTGAGCCAAGGCTCCACCTCGGTTAAAATATAAGTACTAGCAAATACCAAACCGAGGAGGAAGAACCATGGCTCAGTATAATATTACTATAACCGAGGAACTTTTGCACGGACTTTTTTTATCAAACGGTAAGGATGAAGCATTCTCCAAACTACTGGAGGAAATCTTCAACCAGGTGCTTATGGCCCAGTCTTCAGAACAATTAGGGGCAGAGCCCTATGAAAGGACTGAAGATCGAAAAGCCTACCGTAACGGCTATAGGGACAGACAGATGACAACAAGGGTTGGGAACCTTGTCTTAAGGGTACCCAGGCATCGAAACGGACAATTTAGCACAGAACTGTTTGCTAGGTATCAACGGAGCGAACAAGCCCTAGTGCTGGCAATGATGGAGATGGTAGTCAACGGTGTATCTACGAGAAAAGTAGAGCTAATAACAGAGGAACTCTGTGGCAAGAAATTTTCTAAATCCACTGTTTCAGAGCTTTGCAAGGGCTTGGATCCTGTAGTAAAAGCCTTTAAAACAAGGCCTTTAGAAACTCATTATCCCTTCATACAAGTAGATGCTATCTACCTGAAGGTCCGGGAGAATGGCCGTGTTGAGTCAAAGGGATTGCTTATAGCTATAGGTATCAACGAGGGGGGTTACAGGGAAATCATAGGCTTTAATCTTGCCAACAGCGAAACTGAGGATAGTTGGGGAGCCTTCTTTAATTCCCTTAAAGAGCGGGGACTTAAAGATGTCAGACTGGTCACCTCTGATAACCATAAAGGCCTTGTAAATGCGGTTAAAAAGCATTTTCAAGGGGCCAGTTGGCAGCGTTGTCAGACCCATTTTTGTAGAAATATAATTGATCATACTCCAAAATCCCTACAGCCTGAGATAAAAGAGGATATTAAGAGCCTATATGGAGCAGTAGACCTTGAAAGCGCCCGTAAATATAGGGATCTAATATTTACTAAGTACGAGACAAAGGCACCAAAGGCTGTAGCTGTGCTAGATGAAGGGTTCGATGATATCACTGCGGTTTTATCCCTACCACTTTACTACCGTAAACGCCTGCGTAACCACCAACGGAGTAGAGAGATTAAACCAGGAGATTAGAAGACGTGAGCGGGTCATTAGAATATTTCCCAACGAGGCATCTGTTACACGTCTGATGGGAGCGCTGCTTATGGAGCAGGATGAAAAATGGCAAACAGGCCGTAAATATCTTGATATGGCTTTATACTACCAAGACCAAGGAAAGACTGCCAACAAGGATGTCGCTGCCTAATAATCACATTTATTCCACGATCCTATTGATACGGGGACCCCTGCCCCCTCTGGTCACCCCTTTATGGCGGAAATAGCCCTATGGGGGCGGTTATTCCCGCCTCAAGATTATACCAGATGGGGCTCCCCCGTATCAATAGGCTTTCGCGGCATAAACGCTTACAGTTATCAAGGTACAGAACTTTATTTTTTAAAGGCATACAAAATATTTTAATACCGAGGTAATTTACACACTATTTTGGACTTGACTAATGTGGTATAATATATTATATATAATCTACATAATGGGAGGTTATTTAATGGGAATCTTTAGTCAAGAAAAAAACAAACTTATTTGGCAGAGCAATGGAGAGAAAATGGTTATAGAGCCATGGGGCAGAAATAGTCTACGTGTTCGCTCTACCATGATGGGAGATATTTTAG
>JAAYTG010000196.1 GCA_012518075.1 Clostridiales bacterium
AACACTCAACTTAAGCAAACCCCAAAACCGGTAACATTTAAAAATTATGTCGGATATGCTTTAGGTGACCTAGGTGGTTGTATGACTTTTGCTATCTTAGGATCCTTTTTGACTCCATATTACCTTGAAGTTGCTGGTATGGGAGCTGCAGATGTGGCCATGATGTATATTCTTATAAAGATCTGGGATGCGATAAATGATCCTTTGATGGGAGTACTTCTGGACAAAGCATTTGCAAGATCCCGTAACAAGCACGGCAAATTCCGACCATGGATGATGAGATCTGCTCCTCTCCTGCTTCTTTCATCAATACTAATGTTTACAGCTCCAACATTCACTGATGGTGCCTTAAGAACACTAGTTGCTTATGTAACCTACTTACTTTATGAAGCAAGCTACACTATGTTCAACATTCCTTATGGTTCATTGCTAGCGGCAATGGCTAACACCGACGAGGAGCGTTCTAAATTTTCTAGCGCCAGAGGCTTTGGAGCAACGGTAGGAAATTTACTCCCCTTGTTTTTCTTCCCATTAATCTTAGACTATTTTGCTAACAATCAGGCTATGGGTTATACCTTAGGCGTTACAATTTGCGCAGTAATAGGCTTTATCGCCTGTATACTAAGTATTATGTGGACAAGAGAGCGGAATCTCGAATCCCTACCAAAGGATAAAGAGGCTGAAGAAGCAGAAGTTAACGATATAAAATTCACGGATATTTTGCATGTTTTTAGGAAAAACCGTGCCTTTGTTGCAATGTGTATTGTAGGAATCGCCTTTTGTATCCAACAATATGTAGTCACAACCTTGCAAATCTATATGTTCCGGGACGTATTAGGGGCATTGACCTTGATGAGTATTGCTATAGTTCTAAGCATGGGAATTAATTTCATACTGATGGCCATTATCCCTTCCTTCTCGACTAAATTTGGTTTAGAAAGAACTGTACGTATTACTCAGCTTATAAGCATGATACTTTTTATAGTAACCTTCTTGTTACCCACAAGCCCTTATGTATTCTTAATTGCCAGCTCTTTGGCTAGTGGAATTGGAGGAACTACAGTCTTAATGCAATGGGGTATGATGGGTGAAGTTATTGACTATAATGAAGTAGTAGTAGGTAAAAGAACGGAAGGTTCAATCTACGGCACTTTTAACCTAACTAGAAGAATAGGACAAGCCATTGGATCTTCGGCAGCAGTTGCACTGCTTCCTGTAATAGGCTTTATTCCCAATGCCGTTTCTCAAACAGCTACAGCCTTAACAGGCATTAAAGGCCTAATAACATTTATTCCTGCTATATGTATGTTCATATGTTGGTTTTCCATTAAATTCATATGGAACATTACAGCTGAGGACAAGAAGAGAATTGCAGAACTTAAGAATTAATTGAAAATAAGAGGTGCTAAATTGAAATTAAGAAGCCATTTTTTACCCACACTAAATAATCAAGAAGTAGAAGATTATTTAAAAGAAAAGGACGTGATCTTTGTTCCTGTTGGACCGGTGGAGATGCATGGAGGGTTGCCACTAGACTGTGAAACCGTTGTTAGTGAGGCTTTAGCATTGCTCCTTGCCCAAAAGACCAATAGCCTTATTCTACACAATATACCATATATATATTCAGGGGCTACTGCTTCAGGTCGTGGAACAGTTCAGCTTTCAATAAAGGGGAGCATCGCTTTTTTGAATGAGATAGCTCACAGTCTCTTAAGACAGGGTTTCAAGCGCCAGGTCTATTTAAGTCTCCATGGCCCTGCTCATATGACTGTTAGTCCTATGGTTAGAGATTTCTTTGATGAAACTGGGATCCCTATTTTATATTTGGACACCATGGTACAAATGGGCAAATCCAAGCTTATTAGCCGGAATCCTGCCGAAATGATGAAACAATTTGACGCTATGATATTAGCCGGGTATAAACTTAGAAATCGTTTGGAAGACGTACCTTTAATTACTGAATACAGCAAGTATAGACCTCAAAGTGTAGAAAGATACAACGATTTGTTTGGTGTTGCTTACCAAAGTGGTGCTATTGGTTATTATTTCGGAGAGCATCTGGATCATGGACCTACAAGAGATATCCCTACTGCAGAAGCTAGAGAAGAGATTGCAGAAGAGGGGATGGCCTATCTCAATGAATTGGTAGAACTTTGTGAAATTGAGAAAAAACTTGAGCTTATGAAGGACCTTGAAGCCTTTACAGATTCCCTTAAGGAAAGGTACCCCTGGATACCATCAAACAATAAATGGTAGTAATACCCACAAATGCTGCCATTAGCCTATAAATCGAAAGGTGATGCAACTAAGGTTATACTTCCTAGCAGAAGGCCATAAGCTTGTACAGGGCTTATGGCCTTCTACTATCAGCATTTTCAATGTATTATCATCCCGTTTTTCCATATAAAATATCATATGCCTGGGATAGTAATATGTTTAGTAAAGAATCAAGAATGAAAAGGCTTTCTATCATGCATTAGATAGTTTCGGATAGAAAACCAGTATTTAAAACCTGGATTTGCCAAAGAAAAAGGCAGCAATAAGTCCGGGGCCGCAGTGTGCTCCTATAGTAGAGCTGATATAGCTTATGAAGGAATCTTGAAAACCTATCCTGTCTATAAGGGTATTAGAAAAGGCATGCACATCTTGAGCCTTACAGTCAGAATGACATATATATACTGTTTGATCAGAAGGATCGACCACAAGCTCCTCAACAATATCATATATACGTCTGAATGCTCTTTTTCGGCCTCTTATTCTTTCGCGGACTATAAGATGACCTTCTTTGTCAAGATTTAGGATAGGATTAATATTTAAGACGGTGCCCATGGCAGCTCCTGCCTTGCTCACTCGTCCACTTCGGTAGAGATACCTTAAATCGTCACAGGTATAATAGGTATCTATAAAAACCTTGTGATTGTCCAGCCATTTTACACAGTCTTCCGGGCTTTCTCCAGCATCGCGCATCTTCGCAGCCTGAATACATAACATACCATAGCCAATAGAGGCCAGGGTAGAGTCTACAACATATATTTTTGCCTCAGGATACTCTTCAAGGAACAGATCTCTGGCAGTCATTGCATTGGCATATGTACCCGATATGGCGCTGCCCATAGCAATATGAACTATTGGCAGGTTAAGTTCTTTATATAGATCAGTCCAAAATTGGAGAAACTCATAGTGAGTCATTTGACTGGTATGAGGTACGGCACCTTCCCTTATCCTATTATAGAATTTAATGGAATCCTCCGGATTCATCTCATCGGTGTATTCTTTTTCGCCAATGGTATATTTCATCCTATACACATAAATATTTTGTTCCTTGCAGAAAGTTGCTGGCAAATCACAACCTGAATCAGTGGAAACACAGTATTTAATCATTATTAATCAAACCCCTCCTATTGGTTTACAGCTAAGGTTATTTATATTGTATTTAATAAAAGGAGATTAGATGTCTATGTAGGTGCATATATTGCCTTGTGTTAGGCGCAAAGATCTAGCCGCTACAATTTATTATATAAGATATGTCAGAATATTGCAAATTACTATCTCTGTCTGTTTCTAAGGTAAAGTTTAGCCTTCTTAAAGATCTTGTATGATCTTAGTATATTGTGAGCCCTTTAATATAGGGATTTATGGACCGGTGAATAGAAGAAGGGATAATAAATCTATTATAAATCTAGCAGTTTCTTAGGCATTTTTATTTTCTACCTGTCAATAACCTGTGAAAATGTCACCTAAAAAATCATAATTTTATTCTATTAAAATGTCACCTTCGAGATATAATTTTGCTTTTTAAGTAACGAGTTAGAAATAACGCCAAGAGAAAAATCATGAA
>JAAYTG010000197.1 GCA_012518075.1 Clostridiales bacterium
AATGTTTGATTTAATAGTCTGAGAATGATAAATTATAAGTAACATTTATTTGATATTATGGAAGTTGTGGGAGGGATAGGATGAAAAACTTTATGGATGATAATTTCTTACTATCAAATGAAACTGCTGTAAGATTATATCATGATTACGCAAAAGATATGCCCATCTATGATTATCACTGTCATTTAAACCCCAAGGAGATATGGGAAGATAAGAAGTATAGCAATATAACAGAGGTATGGCTTAATGGAGATCATTACAAATGGAGAGCCCTGAGAGCGAACGGAGTAGGAGAAAAGTATATAACCGGAGATGGGGATGATTTTGAAAAGTTCAAAAAATGGGCTAGTACCGTTCCCTACACTATTGGAAACCCCCTATACCACTGGACTCATCTAGAACTTCGTAGATATTTTGGAATAGAGGAGCTACTAAATGAATCTAGCGCTCCAATGGTATGGGAAAAGACCCAGGAGCTACTACAAGAAGAGGGATACACGGCTAGGGGCTTTATAAAGCGGTCAAATGTTAAGCTTATCGGTACTACTGATGATCCCTTGGATGACCTAGCATATCATGAGAAGCTTAGTGAGCTAAAGGATTTTGATGTCAAGGTATTACCCTCTTTCCGTCCAGATAAGGGGATGGAGATCAGAAAAGACAGCTTCAAGGATTGGGTCAGCAAACTGGAAGAGATTACAGGAAGGGAATTAAACTCATTTGATGAATATCTAAGGGGCCTAGAGGATAGGATAAACTACTTCCATCTTAGAGGTTGCCGTCTATCTGACCATGGCTTTGAATATGTTCCTTACAGAGAGACAGACCAAAGGCAGCTAGATGATATCTTTAGAAAGGGACGGGACCGAGATCATATAAGCATAGAGGAAGAGGAAGCCTTTATGACTGCTGTTATGCTATACTTGGGTAGAATGTATGCAAAACTAGGATGGACAATGCAGCTTCACATAGGTGCTATAAGAAACAATAATACCAGAATGTTTAGAGAGGTAGGGCCGGATACAGGTTTTGACTCAATCCATGATCACAACATTGCCTACTCACTATCTCGGTTCCTAGATGCCTTGGACCTAGAAAATGCCCTGCCACGGACCATATTATATACCCTAAATCCTAAGGATAACTATGTACTGGCTTCTATGGCTGGCAATTTCCAAGGGGATGGAATCCCCGGCAAGGTTCAGTTCGGTTCAGCCTGGTGGTTTAATGACCAAAAGGATGGCATGGAAGAGCAAATGAAGGTATTGGCCAATATAGGTCTATTAAGTCGCTTTGTAGGTATGCTTACCGATTCCAGGAGCTTTTTATCTTTCACCAGGCATGAATATTTCCGTAGAATCCTATGCAACATCATCGGAGAATGGGTAGAAAAGGGAGAAGCACCTAGAGATATGGAACTTTTGGGCAATATGGTCAAGAATATATGCTTTTACAATGCCAAGAATTACTTCCAAATGATATAGGAGAGGGGTCTCCATATCCTACCAATTACGGCTGCGCTGCGATTTTCCATAAGATCTAATTAAATAAAAAAGAGGGGGCTATAATTATGAGGGCTGCGCAAAGTTATTTTTGGGGTATATTTCTAATAGGCGTAGGGATACTTATGATTCTAAAGTATCAATTTAAACTTAATATATCTTTGTCTAGGATAGTAATAGGGGTTCTCTTTCTCGCCTTGGGAGTATCCATGCTAATAGGTCAACCTGGCTTTAGAACTAAGTCAAATATAATTTTCTCTGATGGGAACGTTCAGGTAGTCAAGCCTGAAAAAGAATACAATATTATCTTTGGGAATATGTTAATAGATCTTTCAGAAATAAAGGAGGACGACATCGACGGGAAAATTGAAATAAACACTGTTTTTGGGAATGCTTTAGTAAAGATTAACCCTGAAATATCAACAGTTATTGAGGTAAGTTCAGCTTTTGCAAGTGCCAATACGCCTGATGGTTCAACCATTACTTTTGGAGAACATAGTTATAAAAGAGGGGAAGGGCACCCTATTTTGAATATAAAAGCCAATGTGGTTTTTGGGAAGATAGATATTGTAGAAGAATAGAATAATAGAGGAAGTATAGTTAAAATCCCGCATTGGCGGGATTTTTTATC
>JAAYTG010000028.1 GCA_012518075.1 Clostridiales bacterium
GTGATTAAGGAAAGAGGAAATATCGCTGTTCATACAGAAAATATTTTTCCTATAATAAAACAGTGGCTGTATTCCGATAAGGACATTTTCCTTAGGGAATTAGTATCAAATGCCTGTGACGCCATTCAAAAACTTAGTAGATTGTCCAGTATAGGACAGGTCAATCTTGATGGACAAGCAGCTCTACAGATAAGGGTGCAGCTGGATAAGGAACAGGGTGTTATAAAGGTAATAGATAATGGTATAGGCATGACCAGAGATGAGGTTAAAAAATATATAAATCAAGTAGCATTTTCCAGTGCCCAAGAATTTTTAGAGAAATATAAGGATCAGCCTGGTGAAGAAAGTCAAATAATCGGACACTTTGGACTAGGCTTCTATTCTGCATTTATGGTGGCTAAAAAGGTCCAAATTGACACACTTTCATGGCAAGATGAGGCTGAGCCGGTTCGATGGGTTAGTGAAACTGGTATCGAGTATAGTATGGAACCTTCGGACAGTAGAAGACAAAGGGGGACTACTATAACATTATATATTGCTGACGATAGCAAAGAGTTTTTAGAAGGCTACAGGTTGAGGGAGATCCTAAACAAATACTGCAGCTTCTTGCCGGTGGAAATCTATTTTGATGATCTCAATGATAAGAAAAAGGAAGATAAAGAAGATTTAAGGCCTATTAATGATACACAGCCCCTATGGCTAAAACATCCTAATGATTGTACCGATGAGGATTATAAGGAATTTTATCAGAAGGTATTTTATGATTTTAAGGATCCCTTATTCTGGATTCATTTAAACGTAGACTATCCTTTTAACCTTAAGGGAATACTGTATTTCCCAAGGTTAAATGATCAATTTGATACTCTAGAGGGCCAGATTAAGCTATATAGCAATCAGGTCTTTGTAGCAGATAACATAAAAGAAGTTATACCGGAATTCTTGATGCTACTTAAGGGAACTATTGATTGTCCGGACCTACCCCTTAATGTGTCCCGTAGTTTTTTGCAGAATGATGGCTATGTACAAAAGATTGCTAATCATATATCTAAGAAAGTAGCGGATAAGTTGTCCTCTATCTATAAAAATGAACAGGAGGCTTATAAGGAATACTGGGATGATATTAACCCCTTTATTAAATATGGCTGTATGAGAGATCAAAAGTTTTATGAACAGGTCAAGGATCTTGTAATCTTCAAAAACCTTGATGGAGACTATATAACTTTGGATGAATATTTAGAGAATAATAAAGAAAAGCATGAGAATCAAGTATTCTATGTAAATGATGAAACCCAACAGTCCCAGTACATTCGTATGTTTAAAGACAATGGCCTGGATGCAGTATACCTGGATAATGTAATTGATACTCACTTTATATCCTTTTTGGAAATGAACCAGCAGCCTGTAAAGTTTAAGCGGGTGGATGCAGATATCTCCGATAGCCTGAAGGATGGTCAAGATAAGGATGAGGAGAGAGCCAACAAAAAGCTATCAAAAGCCATGGAAAAGCTTTTCAAGGAAGCAGTGGGTAAAGATGGATTAACAATCAAGGTTGAAGGCCTTAAAAATTCTGATATTCCGGCCATGATTCTCCTATCCGAGGAATCCAGAAGGATGGAGGAGATGACTGCTAGATTTGGGAATATGGGATTTAACAATACTTTGCCTAGGGAGGAAACTCTAATAATAAATAGGAATAATGATATCAACAAATCCCTTACGGAACTATCTAGGGATGAGTCTAGGGATGAAGATGTTAAAATGATATGCCAGCAGATATATGACCTAGCCCTTATCTCCCATAAGCCCTTAGGAACCGAAGAAATGATGGAGTTTATCCAGCGCAGCAACAGGATTTTATCAAAACTGCTAGCAATAAAGAACTAATGATTAAATGATTCTGGACTTAGAACTAGAAATAACAAGCTGGATATTCTAGGGGGAGTTAGGATTATACTCCCTGACAAGGGGATGGATATGAATTAAATAAAGATATGATAGGGTTTTGATGGCCCAGCCATTGTCAGCAACATATATAAGGCAATCAAAAAGTTTATCTAGGTCCAAGGACGGCAGTGGCTGGGGCAAGAGCCCAGTATAGAGCTGAGGATTGGGCTATTTTCCCGGGAAATAATCTTAGTAAATGTGATTTGACTTTTTGTTCAGGATAGTATAAAATTATTAAGGTGTAATTGAAAAATTTATGACTTTTTATGCACCCGTAGCTCAGTAGGATAGAGCACTGGTTTCCTAAACCAGGTGTCGGGGGTTCGAATCCCTCCGGGTGTACCAATAACTCAGTCGTATTATATTTTTGCGACTGAGTTTTTAGTATATGCTTTGTCTTTATTATTCCATGAATAGTCTAAGTAAATACTATTTTGATAGTTAGCCTTGTCTTATTGTGATAAACTATAAAATGCTTGGATCTTCACTAATCATTAAAACTAAATCTTATGAAAGGAATGGGCTATGCAAGTTTTCTTACATATACTTAACAACAATATTGTCCCTGTTTTTTTTCTCATATTTTTAGGATATATACTAAATAAAAAATTTAGTCTTGATATCAATACCTTAAGTAAAGCTAATTTTTATATCTTTGTGCCCATATTTCTATTTACCAACATCTATACTACAAAGGTTCCTATAGAGATGATAAAGGTGCTTATCTTTGTAGTGATGGTATTACTGTTTAACGCCATAGTGGGTAATTTGATTTCTAGAAAACTAGGTTACGATACGGGGAGAAAACACGCCTTTTTAAATTCTGTTATGTTCTATAATTCGGCTAATGTTGGATTGCCTCTAATAACTTTAGTCTTTAGTGGTGATCCATATATAATCGATGGTACCACTCCATATTTGGATATGGCTATAGCAGTTCAGATTACTGTCTTATTTGTTCAAAATATAACAACCAACACTCTTGGTTTTTTTAATGCGGGTAGATCCAGCCTTCATTGGAAAGAATCAATTAAAAAAATCTTTAGTATGCCGGTAATCTATGCTATACCATCCGCAATTATCCTTAAGTTTTTACCTTTTGATTTAACCCAGATACCTATATGGAAAGGGTTAGAATATGTTCGTAATGGGCTGACGGCTATCGCTCTTATCACCTTGGGCGTTCAGCTATCAAGAACAAAATTCGAGATAGGAAACAAGGATGCCTATATTGCTGTGTTGATTCGCCTTTTAGGTGGGCCTATAATAGCCTTAGCTTTGATCAAGCTTCTGGGACTGGAAGGCATTATAGCTCAGGCTTTAATGATATCGACATCTGTTCCTACTGCTGTTAATGTGGCTCTTATTGCAGTAGAGTATGATAATCATCCTGATTTTGCATCACAGACTGTAATGATGTCCACTATCTTCAGTGCCATAACCCTATCCTTAGTAATTTATCTAGCAAGAATGATCTTTCCTGTAGTATAAAAGGAAAGACATATCATAAAAAAGCAAAGGCCTACGCTTTGGCCTTTGCTTTTAGTAGAATCTATAACTTAAACATTATTCCTTAATCTCTTATAATTCCCCCAAGATCAACAATGCCTCGACCTTCTGCGTTCCTATCCTTCACTATTGGGATTGCATTGTCCATTAAGGCTTCCTTGATCTGATTAGGGGCCCAATCCGGGTGTTTTTCCAACAATAAGGCTACACAACCTGATACGATAGGTGTTGCCACTGATGTGCCGGACATGCTTGTGTATGATACTGTAGACGAGATATTTCTCTGTCCGGATCTATATTGTTTATCGGTATTAACCGAAACTACCTTAACACCGGGAGCTACTACATCGGGTTTTATACGTATTCCTACAGGTCCCCTGCTGGAAAACTCGGCGATGATATCATCGGATATATCAGGAGTTCTTTTATCATCAACAGCCCCTACGGTGATAACCTTAGCACTTATTCCAGGGGAAGTAATGGTGGATGGTTGGGGTCCAGAATTTCCTGCTGCCACTACAACGGTTATCCCTCTATCCCAAAGGGCTTCTACCCCTCTCACCATGGCATCATTGGCAGAAAGCCTGTTAACGTTGGTACCAAGGGACATGGATAGCACCTTGATGTTATTATCTTTTTGATGATCGGCAACCCATTGTATAGCTGCTAAGATATCTGAAGAACTACCGCTTCCGTCTTTTTTCAAAGCCTTCAGAGCTATTATATGGGCCTTGGGCGCTATCCCTTGATACTTTCCCCGGGAAAGATAACCGCTTCCCGCAGCAACCCCTGCTACAAAACTGCCGTGACCATTGTCATCATAGGGCATCTCTTTTTTTTCTACAAAGTCCTTAAATGCTTTTATTCTGTTGGTGGGTCTAAGAAAGTCAGTGTGGGGATATATACCCGTGTCTATTATAGCAATTCCGATATCCTTACCTTCATATCCGGATCTATTGAGTATATTGGCTTTAACTTCCTGAGTTGCTATATCCATCTGGGTTTTTACGGATATATCAGCAGCGATATATTTTACATACCTAGCTGAAGCCAGATCCATGAGCTTAGATGAGGGTATCTCTACACTAAAGGAGTCAATAAGAGGATATTGGTATTTAACCTCAGCGCCCAGCTTTTGCAAAATCTCTTGACATCTATCGTCACATCCTCCATGAGAATGAAGGATAATTGATACTGTTTGGTCTGCATCAGACATGGTCCTCATGGTTTTCATTAGTTGGGGATCTATTTTCTTTAGAATGGCTCTTCTAGTAAATATGGTAATGTCCTCCTTTCCATATCTTGTGGATGGCTTTTCTATATATGACATTTCAGTTAATTCAACGCCTCTTACAATGCCAAGGGAATATAGTGCCGTTCAATAGTCTGTTTTTTCATATGAGGCATTTCACAGAAGGCCTTCATAAAACAAAATGCTTAAATTCAAGCCTTCGATAGAGTATTAATAAATGGTGATTTTCCTTAATATATTGTTTTGTGTGAAAAGCATCCCAACAAAAACTTCATAAAACAATTTTCTTAGATGGAAGCTTTTGTTATATATCTGATATATAATATGAAATAGGGGCAATTTGTGACACGGTTATTGATTTCATGAAAGGGATATGTCATAATATCAAAGTATATATTGTAGAAAGTTTATTTTGCGATTTAGGATGTGATGCTCTTGAATGAGAGATTTATGGTGGAGGCCTTGAAGGAGGCTCAAAAGGCCTATGATTTGGATGAAGTCCCCATAGGAGCTGTGGTAGTTAAGGATGGCGAGATAATCGGACGTGGATATAATTTAAGGGAGAAAGCCCAAAACCCTATATTACATGCAGAGATGCTGGCTATCTCTAGGGCAGCCCAAAGAGTAAAAAGCTGGAGATTGACGGGATGTGAGATTTATGTTACCATTGAACCGTGTCCCATGTGTGCAGGAGCCATGATTCAGGGGCGCTTGGATAGGTTAATCTTTGGTGCCAGGGATCCTAAAGCTGGATGTGCGGGCAGCCTATATGATATAGTTCAGGATCGTCGCTTTAATCACAGATTAGAAGTAGTAGAGGGCATCCTAAAGGAAGATTGCAGCAGAATTATTAAGGATTTCTTCAAAAAGAAGAGACAAGAAAAATCTAAAGATTAAAGATATACAAGCTTAAGGATACACACCAGAAAAAACACTATGGACCCTACTAATCTTACCTATAAAATAGGTAAGACTTGTAGACTTAGGAACAACTATTGAAAATATATAGGGAGAAGTAGCGAAGAGGTCATAACGCGCCGCACTCGAAATGCGGTTGTCCGCAAGGGCACGTGGGTTCGAATCCCACCTTCTCCGCCAAGACTGAGGATTTGCAGATTAAAGCAAATCCTTTTTTTGTTTAACAGCTTGACTATCTGTTCTATCAAGTGGCAGAGCAGCATATTTGTTATAGGAGCAGAACTTTTTGGAGGATATATAAGGGATTATAAGGATTCTTACATATCATAAAGCCGCTATTGGATAAACTAGTATAAAGAGTTGATTTATTTTAAAGGTAGATCCATATGAACATTATAGTATAAGCTGGGAAGAAGGAATAGGAATGAAGAAGATAAGGGTGAATAAGA
>JAAYTG010000198.1 GCA_012518075.1 Clostridiales bacterium
CAGCTGCACTTTACTTAGTTCAACCATCTAGGGAAGCAATAAATGCCTCGAGCTGTTCCTCTCCTTGGAAAGCTCCTGGTCTAATATAACGAACAATTCCCTCTCTGTCAATCATATATGTTACAGGAACTATGCCTCCAGTAGGGAAGATATCCTCGTAGTCAAAAAGCACCTTATTATCAGGATCTAAAGCAAAGGTAAAAGTGTAGCCTTCATTATCAACATAATCCTTAACCTGCTTCTTAGCCTTTTCTGCGTCGGTCCCTGACCGAAGCTCCAAAGCCGTAGAGCTAACGCCTAACATTACCACGCCTTTTTCAGCGTACTCTTGATGAATGGCTTCCATATGGGGCATCTCCGCTCTGCAGGGAGGACACCAGGTTCCCCAAAAGTTCAAAAAGACAATCTGTCCCCGGTAATCGGATAGTTTCACCTTATTTCCATTGATGTCCTCTAGCTCAAAATCTGCTGAAGGCTTGTCAATTCGGGCATAATCTATATTTTCACGGACAGAAACCTTGGGGTTTATATCCAACTTTTCATATCTATCCTTCGAATCGCTATCAGTGGACTGCTGATTTTCTTCATTCTCTTTAGAGGCATCTGCCCCTTCAGGCACATCTGTTTCTGGTGGAGCTTCTGACTCTTGAGGAGTTTCTGCTCCCTGATGGGGGGACTCTGTTTCGCTTTGTTGACAGGCCGTCAATGCAACTAATAGAAATATGGAAAAAACCATTAGTAGAAGTATTAGTTTCCTTGTCATTTCTTATTTCCTCCTCGCATACCTTTTAATTCTTACTTATTCATAGCTAATTGTCCTATAATACTGATAATGGCTATTGAACGTTCATTCCATTACTGATTTGGATAAAACTATGGCTTTTCTGCATTCAATAAGCCAAGTTTTCTTGGCTAAATCAGCGAAAGTCATTCACTTTTCAATAGCCCATTATGCTCATGTAGCCATTATAAATATTGGTTAACCAGCGCAATATCTTAATTAACCTCTTATACTAGTTTGGACATTTTTATGTGCCCAACTAACAATCTTTCATACATTATAGATCTACTAGGAAATAAAAGGCATTAAAGTATATCATTATGCCTATGATTATGAGCAGGCTGCCACTTACAATCTTTACCAAGCCCATATGTTTATATAGACCTTGAATGTATTTCGAAAAGTATTTTAATCCTACAGCAATTAGGAAGAAAGGAAGTCCTAAACCTACAGCATACACTATTAGAAGCAGCATTCCCATAAGTAAAGTATTTGCCTGGCTAGCCATTATATATACAGAGGTCAATACCGGCCCTATACAAGGGGACCATCCAAAGCTAAAGCCCACCCCAATTAAAAAGGAAGATAGAAGACCTGGATTGCGCTGACCTAAATCTAATCTCTTTTCATAGTTCAAAGCTTTTATTGGAATAAGCCCAGTATGGAAAAGTCCAAAGAAAATTATAAGGACACCGCTAAGCTTTCTAATCATATCCCTATTAGACTGCAAAAACCTTCCCACTGAAGTGGCAACGATTCCCAGCAAGACAAATACCAAAGAAAATCCTAAGATAAAGGCCAAAGAATTTATCACCAGGGTTCTATGGGCTTTTTTGTCCTTTATCATTATGTCTATGGATTGCCCGGTCATATAGGTCAGGTAGGCTGGTATTAAAGGTAAAACACAAGGAGACAGGAAGGAAGCTACGCCCTGAAAGAAAACTGTAACAAAATATATTGGACTAACCATCTGGTCAACACCCTTTCGTTATATTCGAATATTGTAATTAATACCCTTCCCTTTTGCTTTATAAACATTATAATTATATAGGTGCTTCTTCATTTAGCCCAGAAATCAACCATCCTATGGCTATTGCAAGACCGGCACCTAGACTATCCATCATTACATCTTTGAGTTCACAAGCTCTGCCGGGAACAAAGTATTGATGGGCTTCATCAAAGAGGGCATAAGAAAAGCAGATAGCAAAAGAAACAAGTGCTGAGCGACTTGCCGGTATATCTCTGAACCTAAGGGTGATATACCAGAGTTGGCCTAATATAAAGAAAATTGTAAAGTGGGCTATTGATCTGATCATACCGTGTAATACTGTTTCATCTAGTCGAATATTGACCGCTCCAAATATGTTCAGTATCAATTGGGTTATTCCTCCACTTAATTCAGCGGATTCATTACCTGGCTGATGGGAAAAAATAAATATAAGCAACATCCAGCCTAATGGCAAAATCCATATATGCTTCTTAATTTTATGGGACAAGTATAATCATTCCTTCCAAGTATATTGCCTACCAGGTAGAATTATACCATAGGAATATAATATAGTGATAAAGGATTATCAATTTCATTATTATCCCCTATATCTTAAGTTTTTAACAACGTAAGTTTTTGAAGCATATTATAAAACTTATATCCGTCTGACTGAAAACTTCTATTGACGGATACGGGTTTTTGTAGAATAATATATAATACGTGTATTACGTGTTTTTAAGTAAAAAGACATACTATATAAGTCTTATTTTGACTAATTTACGGAGGAAACAACTATGAAAAAAGTGTTAGTGGGGGTATTAGCAATTCTGCTAGTAATTCTAATAGGAATTGGGGGATATATTTATAAAATAATAGACGCCATATCCAATGCTGAAGAGTTAGCTATTGGGGATGACTCTAGTCAATGGGAAGGAGAGCCGGATGATTTTGGTATACCGGATGAAGCACCTACGGAAAAAGAAACTGGAGCAGTCCATGTTCTGCTCTTAGGTACCGATAGGCGGAATCGAAACGAGAATGGACGTTCTGATGCCATTATGATAGCAACTTTGGATAGAAAAAATGGTCAACTGAAGTTAGCCTCCATTATGAGGGATCTATATGTGTCAATACCAGGCAGGAAGGATAATCGAATCAACGCTGCCTACTCCTTCGGGGGACCAAGGCTGGCAATGCAAACTATCAACCAGAATTTTAACCTAAATATAACCCGATATGTAACGGTAGACTTTTTCGGTCTGGAGGAGATTATCAATGCCATGGGGGGTATTGATATTGATGTAAAGGAGAAGGAGATTAGAGCCTTAAATTCAGTATTAAGAGAGCTCAATAACCTAGATAAAAATAATAGGAAATCTCCTGAAGTGACTAGGGCCGGTGTGCAGACCCTAGACGGTAAGCAAGCGGTAGCCTTTTCTAGAATCAGAAAAGTGGGCGATGGTGACTCTGAACGTACTGAAAGACAAAGAAGGGTAATTACTAAAATGTTCAAAAAAATGAGTTCCATAAATCCATTAAAGCTGCCCGATCTAGTGGCTTCTATAATACCCTATGCCGATACCAATATTCCTGTATCTGAGATCATCTCCCTTGGAACATCGGTGCTAGGAGTGAAGGATAAGCAGATTCACCAATACCGTGTACCTGCGCCGGATACATTTACTAGCCAAACAATCAGAGGCATGGCAGTCTATGTTCCAGATTTAGAAAAAAATAGAGAGCTGCTCCATGAGTTCCTGCACAATAGGGTGAGCCCAAGCAACTAAAGATTGCAGAGATTTAATATGAAAGGCTTCTACAGCAATTGCTGTAGAAGCCTTTTTCTTTTCTATTTGATATAGGTCTTTGATACGTAACCGTTGATGGATCCACTTTGTATCTTATACCATGAACCACTTTCACCTGTAATGGTTACCTTGGCTCCCCTGGGCAAGAGTCCTACACGAGCGTAACCTGTTCCTGGTCCGGTTCGTACATTTAAGGCAGATGCATTTACAGTTCCGGTTCGTTGTTGAGTCTTATCCTGGTTTCCGCTATTGTTGCTTCCATTGTTTGCGCTGGAGCCTATCTTTAGATAATCTCCATGAACATAGCCTGTACCGCTAGCAAATTTTATCTTATACCATGAACCTTGTTTGCCCAGTAGTTCCACCTGTCTATTTCTTGGAAGGCTACCTATTCGCTTATAGCCAGTACCAGCCCCGCTTCTAACATTGAGTGAAGAAGCTGTTACTGTAGCTATACCTGTAACTGTACTAGATGGTGGTGTGCTTGTGCTTTCGAGTCTTACATAATTACTATGCACGTATGCATCTTTCCCATTAAAGCTAATCCTATACCAGCTACCTTGAGTACCTAGTATGGTAAGTCTCTTCCCTTTAGCCACCATACCTACCTTATGATTCTTGGTGCTAGGTCCACTTCTAACATTAAGCGAGGAAGCCGTTACTATTCCATATCGTTTATCGTCAGATGGTGGAGGTGCCGGATCAGTTTTTCCTGAGTTTTGATCCTGTCCTGGAGGTGGAGAAGAGCTTCCCCCTTTGCCCTCTAATACAATGTAGTCACCATGGACATATCCTTGAATACTGCCATATTTAATCTTATACCAGGCGCCGCTTCGATCCAATATCTCCACACGAGTCCCCTTGCTTAGGCTAGCCACTCTGGCGTTGTTTGTGCCTGGCCCCTTCCGAACATTAAGTGTAGTAGATACATTTACCCGACCATATTGCTTTTGCTGGCTATCGCCTGGATCTGGCTTCGGATCTGGCTTCGGATC
>JAAYTG010000199.1 GCA_012518075.1 Clostridiales bacterium
GGTGATATCAGGATAGTGGAATTAAAAGATGATTTATCCGGGCTAAAAGAGGGAGGAGTAAACCAACTTCTATTTAGCACACCTACTGAGAATATTCGTTTGCGTTGTGAAGGTTGCAGAGCCTACAAGCTAAATGGATATTACTATCTTATATTCATCGAATGGCCATCTGATGGACATGCCAGGAGACGGGTAGTATGCTATCGTTCAAAAGAGCTCTTGGGACAATATGAAAGAAAGATTCTACTTGACGATGATATGGGATATCAAAATCAGGGGGTTGCCCAAGGAGCCATTGTTGATTCTCCCCATGGAGATTGGTATGCTGTCTTGTTCCAGGATCATGGATCAGTGGGACGGATTCCATACTTGCTTCCTGTTAGCTGGGAGAATGATTGGCCAAGTATAGGTATAGAAGGGAAGGTGCCAGAGAGCTTTGAGCTACCCTTTGAGCCATATGACGCCAAACCCTTGATTACCAGTGACTCCTTTAACCATAAGGAGAACAAATTGCTACCCCAGTGGCAGTGGAATCACAATCCAATAGAAGAGTGTTGGTCTTTTACAGAACGACCTGGCTTTTTAAGATTACGGACCGATAGGCTTGCTAAGGATATCCTAACAGCCAGAAATACTTTAACTCAAAGGACAAGTGGTCCTAGATGTGCTTTTTCTATTAAACTAGATACCCATGGTCTAAAAGCCGGGGATTATGCTGGTCTAGTGGCTTTTCAAAGTAGCTATGGAACGGTAGGAGTAAAGGTTGACGAGGACAATGCTAGGCGACTAGTGGTTTGCAAAAAAGATGATAAGGGACGAGAGGTTGAAGATGAAGCCGTGAATTTATCTGACAAATCTGTTTTCCTCAAGATAGCCTTTGATTTTGAAGATAGTAGGGATATTGCATCCTTTTACTATTCAGGGGATGGGGAAAACTGGAACAAAATTGGTTCAGATTTACAGATGAGATATACTCTGGATTTATTCATTGGCTATCGTATCGGAATATACTATTATTCTGAGAAAGAAGCTGGCGGTTATGCAGATTTTTGTAATTTCATCTACGAAGCATAGAAGACCACGAGAAGAACTATGTTCAAATTATGAAGTTTTATGGATTCAAATAATTACAGGGCAGAACTAGGACAGAATTTATTTATAGGAAGGTGAAGAAAATGGCAAAAAAACTTGATCCTACTGCACAGCTTCCCAATGGTGAAATGTTTGAATTTTGGGAAGTGCCCCAGAAATACCATAGGGAAATCCATGTAGACAATAAGCATCCCCTTGCATCTGACGAAAATGATGGGACTGCTTCAAAACCCCTGAAGACCATTAATGCTGCCGCTCAAATGGCAACTCCCGGAACTAGAGTTTTGATTCATGGCGGGACATACCGTGAGACGGTTCAGCCAGCTAGGGGCGGCACTGGTCCCGATGAGATGATAAGCTATGAGGCCCATCAGGGAGAGGAAGTAATCATAAAAGCATCGGTAGAGGTAAACAACTTTAAGCCTAGCCTGGGCTGGAGAAAGAGTAGAGGATTCAGGGAGGACCCGGAAAAAACCAAAGGGGTTAAAATCTGGGAGATTGAACTAGATCCTGAAGATTTTAAAGGCTATAATCCATTTTGTGCTGTTAACATACTTCATGATAGGCTCTTTATCGAATATAGCAAGACCGATATGACAAGTTACTTAAATCGAAGAGGGATGGTCTTTGTTGACGGCAAACCTATGAAACAGGTTCCCTTGTATTATATGCTTAGTGAGAATGAAAACTCTTATTGGGTGGAAGCCAACGGACAGAAGGTCCATATACGCCTGGCCGGTGACAGGGATCCCAAAGATTATACCATTGAACTTACCAACCGGGAACAATGCTTTGCCCCCAAGGTTCCTTTCCTATCCTATATTCGGGTGAAAGGATTGACACTAGCTCATGCAGCCACTGGTGCTCCGGTTCCACAGCGGGGAGCTCTTTCCTGTTATCGCGGACATCACTGGATTATCGAAGATTGTACCATTGACTGGGCTAACGGAACAGCTATCGATTGTGGTAACGAATGCTGGCATCATACACCAATTGAAGGGCAGATCATTGGACACACTATTATTAGAAGAAATACTATTAAAGATGCTGGTGTATGCGGTATTGCAGGACTACATGTGGCCAATATGCTTATAGAAGACAATTATATAGTGGGAACTGGATGGCAAAGAATGGAGCTTTCCTGGGAAGCGGGAGGCATTAAATTTCATTTTTCAACTAATTCACTCTTCCGCCGTAATGTCATCAAGGAATGCCATGGCTGCGATGCACTATGGCTGGATGTTGACAATCACAATAATCGTATTACCTCCAATGTATTTATTGATGGTATTAACTCAAGGGAGCACTTGTTCATCGAATGTACCCGTGATGATGAGAACCTTATAGACAATAATATTATCTGGAATGTGGAAGGCAGGTATGACGCAAGTGCAGTGCCAGAAGAGCCTGGCTCTTCCGGATGGTATAAGACTACCGAGCGGGATATTCCCAATGGTTATGGTATATATGTGGAAGGCTCAGATCGGATTCGAATGGTCAATAATCTAATTGGCAAATGCAAAAAGGCAGGTTTTTTTGCAAAGGTAGTTGCATTTCGAATACAAATGAAACGGGGCGGAACATCCAGAGAGAATAAGTTTTTTAATAACTTGTTCTATGACTGTGGAGAAGCCGCAGTTATTATACCCAACCAACACAATAGCCTTGAAGGAAATGCATACTCCAAGATGCCCCCCGGCTATCTCCGTGTAATGTATCCCGAGCCTGAAATGTGCTTGGACCTTGCTACATGGCAGGAATTTTGCGGATTTGATAAAACCGGATGTACCAGGGATTTAGAGATTAATATAAATAGCGATGACCTAACTATGGAGATTGAGTTTAAGGAAGAATTACCTGAAGTAGAATCGGACGAAAAAGTATCCACCGATTATTTTGGTAATATGGTAGGGGCTAGGAGAATTGCCGGACCATTTTCAACAATAACCGAGGGAAAAGTACGCTTTAGTATAGATCCCAGAAAATTAGATGAATAAATGAAAGAGAACTGACCATTAGCTGTTTAATTTATTGCCCTTCCATAGGGAGCAATAAATTAAACAGCTATATTAAAATTCCATGAAATAGTAAATAGAATCCTAACAGAAATCTAAATAGAAAAGCTAAATGGAAACCCTAAAGAGAAAATCAAAAATGGAGCTAAAATTTGTTCAAAAGGGGAAGATAAAATGCGCACATATCCCAACTTATTTGCTGAGTTAGGTATCTCAGAGAAGGAAATAGATAAGAAAATAAATCACACTTTTGAGACAATCTTCTTTGACCCGGAGGAAAGGATATATTTTGAGATGGGCGAAAACATGGCTTACATGCTGGATACCGGTAACAATGATGCTAGGACCGAAGGTATGAGTTATGGTATGATGATGGCTGTACAGATGGATAGAAAAGATATCTTTGATCGCCTGTGGCTCTTTTCCAAGACCTTTATGTATCAAAAGAGCGGAAAATATAAGGGCTATTTTGCCTGGTCAGTGGCACCGGATGGTAGTAAGAATGCAGAAGGACCTGCCCCGGATGGCGAAGAGTACTATGCTATGGCACTGTTTTTTGCCAGTGAACGCTGGGGTGACGGAGAAGCCCCCTTTGATTATAGTGTTCAAGCTAGGGAGATTTTGCGGCATTGTATCCATCAAGCTGAACTTGTTGAAGGTGGCGACCCAATGTGGGACAGTTCAAATTATTATATTAAATTCGTTCCAGAAGCAAATTTTACAGATCCTTCATACCATTTGCCACATTTCTATGAATTATTTGCTGAAAGGGCATATTTGGAAGACAGAGAGTTTTGGAAGAGGGCAGCTGAGGAAAGCCGAAAATATCTGCACCTTTGCTGTCATCCCATAACGGGTATGGCCCCAGAGTATGCAGAATACGACGGAACCCCAAAACGACTGTTCCGCGAAACACAGTTTTATTCTGACTCTTATCGTGTAGCTATGAACATTGGACTGGATGCAGCCTGGTTCAATAAGGATGAAAGTTTAGGAGAAATTGTTGATAGACTACAGGCCTTTTTTAGCGAGAACACTACTTTGCTGGATTATCCGTCCTATATGATTGATGGGAGCTCTTTGGACGAACCTGCATTACATCCTCATGCCATTGTGGCAACCAATGCAGCGGGATCTCTTGCCGCAAAAGGCAAATATCGGATGGAGTGGGTCAAAAACTTTTGGGAGCTACCCCTTCGGAAAGGTGATCGCAGATACTATGATAACTGCCTTTATTTTTTTAGTTTACTTATGCTGGCAGGCAGATACAAGATCTATTAATAACAATATGTAAAGGAGGAAATACCATGAACATTGATGTGACGGCGGTACCTGTCCAATATAAAAGAGCAGTTAACAAAGAGTTACGGGGTATCATTGCTGAGCGAACATATCCTGTTGGCAACTACATTAATTCATCTAGGCAGTTTGTGACCAATCAGGATATTTGCACCGGCGAGGCCGGAAGGGAAACGGTTAAAGGAGATACTATTACCAAGAAATGTCACATCTATCTACCCGCCGGCTACGACAATAAGAAGAATATCAAATATGATGTATTATATCTGCTTCACGGCGTGGGAGGAGATCGCTGGGAATGGTTAAAGGGTAGTGGTATTGAAGATGATAACTATGTAATATGTAATATATTTGACAACCTCATTGCAAAGGGCGAGATTGAGCCAATGATTGTGGTATTTCCTGAAGGTAGAAGCGCACACGATTGGATGGATTCTTCATTCAATCCTGATGGAACCAATTTGCTTGGTTTCTATTATTTTGATTACGAATTGAGATATGATCTAATACCCTTTATAGAATCTCAATATAATACCTATGCAAACATAGACGACATATCTCCAGAAGCCCTGGCTTATAATCGTTTGCATAGAGCTATAGCTGGCCTATCAATGGGTGGAATGCAGTCCTTGAATTTGATTCTTGGAGGACACAGGTGTGATTCTACGACTTACACCCAAACAATCAGCCCTTGGGAAAATGGACTTGATACAACAGTACTGACACCTGGGATGATGGATTTGTTTGCCTATGTGGGTGCTTTCTCCAACGCGCCTACATCCAGTGATGGCAAGACACTGGGGAGAACAATTGCCTCATGGGATAATAGACTTAATCTCCTTTATATTACTTGCGGGGATAAAGACGAAATATCCTTCCAAGAGGGCTATATAAAGTCTACTCATGAACTTTTAGATAGTGCTGGGGATAATCTGAGCCAGTATTACCGAGTACTGATAAAAGAAGGCGTTCATGATTTTAATGTATGGAACAATGGCGCATTTAATTTCAGTCGCTTATCCTTTAGAAATGCAAAAATATATGATAAGCTTAGAATTGTTGCAATGACTATATAAAGCAAGCGACTTTATAAAAGGGTGCAAGCTGCTTAAAGAATATGATGAAAGGGAAAATTATTATGTTCTCAAATTTTAACCTTGATAAAGTGAAACTCCATGATAAATATTTTGCATTCCGTAGACAGTTGGTAAAAGATTAACCTGAATTATTCATGGCAGAATAATTCGCTGCCATAATTGTTAGTTTTTAACCAGCAGTTCATAAATACGAATTTTTATACGAGATTTGTTTAAAAATAGGCACACCCATCACGTAAAGATATTTAA
>JAAYTG010000200.1 GCA_012518075.1 Clostridiales bacterium
CTGCCCACTCCCTGGTAGGCAATACTAGAATCCACAAACCTATCGCATAGGACAATCTTTCCCTTGTCTAAAGCAGGCTTTATCAGCTCCTCAACGTGTTGGGCTCTGGATGCAGCATATAATAGCATTTCTGTTACAGGGTCCATTTCCCGGAAGCCAGTATCTAGTATAATTTTTCTAATAGCTTCGCTAATAGGTGTACCACCCGGCTCTCGGGTTACTAAAACCTCATAACCCTTATTGGTTAAATACTCCTCTAATAAGTTTATCTGTGTTGTCTTTCCCGATCCATCGGGTCCTTCAAAGCTAATAAAATATCCTCTCATCCATATACTCTCCTATATAGTATTCAAAGTGTTTCTTCAGTATAACTTAGTATAATATAAGTTAATCCAATCAATCCTTATTCAATGACTACATCCACATAACTATCCTCCTGGACCCCAAAGAGGTTTCCTCCACCTCTTTGTATCAATAAAAGCTCTTCAATACCTTCTTTGGCAATTTGTTCTCCTGGGCAATATCTAGGTATTCCGGGAGGATACGCCCCTATAGTGCTGGCAGAAATTCTGCCTTGACTCTCAATTAAAGGGATCTTCCCCCTTTTACTATAAAAAGCTTGTCTAGGTGACATCATTTGCTTGGGTATTTCCCGGGAAACTGACAATGTAAAAGGATCATTTCCTTCCTTTCTATGATTTTTCCCAAGACTTTGACATGCTTGTACTATTTTTTCCAGCTGGGATTGGGTATCAGCCACCGTGCATATAAAAATCCCGTAGCGATGATCCGACATCTCCATTTGAATGCCTTCCTCTTGTCTTAATATCTTTTCAGCCTGGTAACCAGTAAGACCCAGCTCTTTAAAATCTATAACAAGGCGAGTAGGATCCAAAGCTGGAACTTCTGGCCAAATGGATCTGATGGGGCTATTAATTCCTGGATCTATCTTGAGTAGTTCTCGAACCTCCATCAACTTATCTATTAGCCTGGATAAGAGATCTTGACCCTGGGTGCACATAAAATACCTGGCCCAATCCAAGGAAGCCATAAAGATATATGATGGACTGCTGGTCTGACCTATGGATAGTATCTGGGATACCCTGTCTTTATTAATCCTTTGACCCTTTAGGTGAAGGTAGGCGGTTTGAGTAAAGGAAGGGAGGGTCTTATGGGCACTATGAACCCATAAATCTGCCCCTAGTTCTCCTGCTGAAGATGGCAGTTTTAGGTTAAAAGGAAAATGGGCTCCATGAGCCTCATCTACCAATAAGACCTTATCTTTTTTATGGACTATATGGGCAATTTCCTCTACATCGGCACACATCCCATAATAGTTTGGGCTGACCAGCAAAACTCCCCGAGCATCTGGATTAGATTCCAGGGCTTGTTTGACCGCTGCTGGTGTTATTTGAGTGGCTAAGCCCCTTTCCATATCGTATTGCGGCAATATATAAATGGGAGAGACATCTCCCATAATCATTGCATTTATCACGGATTTATGGCAGTTGCGAGGAACTATTAGACTGCTGCCTGGAGGACAGGCAGCCAATATCATGGCATGAATCCCGCTAGTGGATCCGTTTACCAAAAACCAACTATGATGTGAGCCAAAGGCTTTAGCTGCTAGCCTTTGGGCCCTGTCTATTGCCCCTTTTGCATTATGTAAATCATCCATGCCCGGAATTTCAGTAACATCCATTTGGGCTAGGTTAGTCAAAATCTCTTGGCAAAATCCTTGCCCTCCCTTGTGGCCGGGCATATGATGCCTAACAATACCCTCTTCTATATATTGAAAAAGTGCTTGAACCAATGGCATTTGCTCTTTTTTCAAAAAACACCCTCCAAACTAGAAACTTATCCCCATTACATACCGTAACTATAGCACAAAACTTGCTTTATCCTCTCTTTGTATTTTGGATAATCCTCATGATCTGTTTTAAGTCCTACAATCTTTTGCTCACAAATTGTACATATATTGTTATTTCCCAAGATAAGATTGGCCCTGGCCATCTTTTTGCACATACTGCATTCAATTATACCTATCATTTTCGCACCGTCCCATCCATTTAACTTTGTTGATTGTCTAAAGGATTACCGGTTTTTACTATTTTATTCTAATTGATCCTGTATTGTGCAAGTCCTCTAAGAGTTTTTAATTAATTCTACCAATTTTCCACTAGGTTCAAATATTATCCTATGGATCTTCTTGCCTCTTTTAAATGCCAAGACCCAGGCCTTAGAGGACTTTTTATCAAAATTTAAATAATGACTTTTGTATTTGGCGCTTTTATCCTTATCTTCATGATCAAGAGGGCAAAAATACAAGTGGCTCTGTAGGTTTACCCTAATAATTTCCCGATTTCGCTTTCCTGCCAGACTTTCAAATATCAACTCATTTTTAATGAGCAAGTAGCGATATTTCATAATCTTTCTTTTATAGACATATACACCTATAAGGGTGTACAATAAAACCGTAATATAACCGCTATAGTTTATTCCATATCTCTTGTACACCGTATTGGACAGTCCCACAATTGCTATTAAGACTACTATTAATCCGAAACTTGTCCATATGGCAGAGTTTCCTTTATCCTTAGTAGGCCCCACTATTTCGCTATACATCCTATACACCCCTTACTTTTTGGTTTTTCAATAGCACCTTGTATCAGTTTGATAATTGTTATTATATTATAACACATAGTTTATTTATGGTATAGAAAAAAGCACTGCTCAAGGCAGTGCTTTGACAGACGCTGCTAAATTTAAGTAGCTCATAATTGTCAAAATTTCAATTGTTATCTTTCATTATATCTTCATAAACCTCTTTAGATACACATATTGCCTTTATCTCACCTAATGGGATAAGACATACACCATTCTTAGTCTCTACTGCTACTTTACAATCATCTACATCAACTATCTTTATGCAATCAAAATTTCCCTTTACTCCTTCAATGATCAATGACACCTTTTTTTGCATCAATTTCTCAAGTATAGCTTTCAAATCCATGAGACATCTCCATTTCATTCCCGGCATCATATCCATGGGTGGTGGCATAGGATGCATGGGCGGCATGGGATACATAGGTGGCATGGGATATACAGGATCATAGTCAGGGCATGGCATAGGGTAAGGATAATAATTATCCGGTGGCATATTATAATAATCATCGTAGCCTGCTGTAGGATTATAGTGATCTCCCACTGGATAATTTATACCATAAGCCTCATTATCGTACATGTAAATACCTCCTATTCTAGTATTAGCCTATTCTTATATTGACCTTGATATATTCTATGATTGACTTTCAATTCTGTTACACAATCAAAAAAGAAAGCAAGTGGATTTATCCAAACCTTGCCTTCTTATAAGATATAGACTAAAGTTTTTAGACTTAGATTTTCTGCTTGCCCTTTTAGGCTTGAGCTTTTATTGATGTCTCTTCATTTTGGTCTAAGGACTTAACATCCCCGTGCTTAACGAATTGCATGCATATAAATGCCAGAACAAAGCCCATACTAGCATATATAAACAGTGGCTTATAACTACCCACCAAATCCTTTATCCAGCCGAATAGGATGGGGCTCACAATAGCTGCAGTAGATGAAAAAAAGTAATAGTATCCGGTATAAGCTCCTGTCATTCCTTTAGGTGCCATCTCAGCTATTATTGGATAGGAGTTTATATTGATAAGGGCCCAGAAGATTCCTCCCGAAACAAGAAGAAGGGAAATAATAGTAGCATTTCGAATAAAAATAAGAGGAACAAATACTAGCAATGCCCCTATAATACCCCATAATATAGTTCTCTTTCTACCCAATTTACCTGCAATAAAGCCTGCCGGTATAGCAAAAGCTACAAAAGCACCAGAGAATGAAGTCAAGACTATAGAAGAGGTGCCGGGCTCAATACCTAAGATATGCTGGCCATAGAGAGAGAAAAAGGTTTCCACGGCATTGAAGCCTGTAAACCAAAAAAATATGGCAAGTAGCATAAATATTAGACTTCTACTTTTGGCCACATCCTTTGGGGCTTTCTCTTTCTCTTCTTCTATCTCTACATTTTTTGGTTCTTCTATAAAGTAGTACAACAGGACTAAAGCTACGACCATTATTATGGACGCCATATAGAAGGGATAGCCAGTGTTTGCCTTATAGAGAAGGCCTCCCAAACCGTAGGCTATTACCGCAGCAAAACCGCCCATAAAGTTTATGACACCGTTGGCTTTACTGCGTAGGGGACTAGGGGTAATATCCGGCATTAAAGCTACCGTTGGGGCTCTATATATACTCATAGCAAAGTTCATTACTATTATAAATGCCATTAGTGTTATCAAGGACGTGGCAGAAGGTATTAGGGAACAGAATATGGCGGCTAAGGGAACGCCTATTAAAAGGAAAGGCATCCGCCGTCCAAATTTGGTATTAGTTTTATCGCTAAGGGCACCAAATAAAGGCTGAAATATTACAGCAAATATATTATCTATAGTCATAACAGCACCAATAAAAGTTCCACTCTTTATATAGGCTTCAAGCATTATTGGAACATAGTTGTTATAGATAGGCCATACGATACTTGCAGAGAAAAAACCTAGTCCTAAAATGAAAGTCCTCTTATAATCTAGCTTCATAAGAATTTCCCCCTCATTTATTAAATTTTTAACTCCTTAGTTTCCTTTGACGCTAAGAGCTCTATCAGGATAGTCGGTTATAATACCATCTACCCCCGCCGCCATTATCATTTCAATCTCCTTTATATCATTTACGGTAAATGGATTAAGCTTAATCCCATTCCTCTTACATCCCTCAACTAGCTCAGGCACTATATTGTAATAGAGGGGGTGTAGAGCCTCAGCACCCAGACTTTTTGCATATTGATATGGTTCCACCAAGCCTGCCATATACAAAAGTCCAATTTCCACGGAGGGTGCAATTGCCTTTAAATCCCTGAGGCTATAGTGATTAAAAGATGAAAAAATAACTCGATCCTCAAAATTATATTCCTTTATCATATCGATAAGTTTGTCCTCAATACCCTCATAAAAGATAGGTCCACTTTTTATCTCGATATTTAAAAGACCCTCCCAGTCTTTTAGTAGCTCCAATACCTCACCAAGTGTTGGTATCTTTATGCCTCGGAAGCCAGGGTTAAACCAACTGCCAAAATCAAATTCTTTAATTTGATCCAAGGTAAAGGTTTTTACTAGGCCCTTCCCATTGCTGGTCCGATCGATGGTATGGTCATGAATTACCACTATCTCACCATCGGCTGTCATATGTACATCCAGTTCAATTCCTTCCGTCCCCATGTCCAGGGCCTTCTCAAAGGCGGGCATAGTGTTCTCAGGAGCGTAACCTGAAGCACCTCTATGAGCTATTACCAAAGCCATCATTTCTCACCCTTTCATTTTTTCTCCATAATGCCCTATTGCTGAAGGGAAAACCTTGGCTTACTTGGCTTAGAAAACTTGGTTTATGGAATAAGTCTTGGTTTCCTACTAATCCGTGACGAAATAAACTTTCAATAGACATTATGTTTATAGAATTAACTAACACAATAGGTTAATTAATCTTATTATATCATTTTTTGGTATAGAATTGTCCTATTTAATGTAGCCTATTAGCACAATCTTCTCTATAAATTGAAGTTCTTTCTTTATTAGTCGCTTTCAGGTTTAAATACCCTTTTAGATCAAGTCTGCTATAGTAAAGGAACCGAACTGAACTTATCTGTTGAAAAATATATCCAAAATACAAAAGTCTCAAGAGCAAATACTCTTGAGACTTTAATATATTGGAATCCGGCA
>JAAYTG010000201.1 GCA_012518075.1 Clostridiales bacterium
CATTTATACAATCATGGACAAAAGGTTATTGATTTTAACTAGAATTGGTTATATTATTACTCTGTAAGGCAATAGCTACATCTATAATTTAACTCCTTATGCTAGTTAATCCTGTAATCATAATGGCTATTGAACGTCCACTTCCTCACTGATTTGGAGAAAACAAAGGCTTATGACCTTTGAAAAGCCTACCGCTTCCAAAACGACGTCCTGCCGGTGGAATCTGCCCTGGCGTCCTACTTCGGTTACGGCTTTTCTGTATTCCATAAGCTAAGTCTTCTTAACCAAATCAGTGGAGGAGTTCACTTATCAATAGCACAATATACCCATATAGCGATAACTGTTGAGCTAGCAAAACAGGTTAGTTTCGAAGTAATTAGTGAAGTAGGATATTTATAATTCATTGTAGGTGGGAGGAAAGAATGTGAAAATTGTGGTTCAGAAGTTTGGTGGTACTTCATTAGCCACCCCTGAAATGCGTAATAGGGTAGTACAAAAGATAATCAACGCGAAAAGAGGTGGATTCCAACCGGTAGTAGTAGTCTCAGCTATAGGCAGAAAAGGTGATCCATATGCCACCGATACTTTAATAGATGTGAATTTAAAGATCTGCAAGGATATACACCCCAGAGAAATGGACCTTCTTATGTCATGTGGTGAAATAATCTCTTCGGTAATCCTTGCAAATACCCTGAAGGCCAGGGGATATGAAGCTAGAGCATTCACTGGGGGCCAGGCAGGCATTATCACCGATTGCAATTTCACCGAAGCAGATATATTGGAGATAAAACCGGATAGGATATTGGATTCTATAGCTAATGGAAGGATACCGGTAATTGCCGGCTTCCAAGGAGTAACGGGAGATGGGGATTTGACAACTTTAGGTCGTGGAGGTAGTGATGTGACCGCAGTAGCCTTAGGCGAGGCCTTATCAGCTTTTGCGGTGGAGATCTATTCAGATGTGGACGGTGTAATGACTGCGGATCCTAAAATTGTATCTAATGCCAGTGTACTATCCCAGATCAGCTATTCGGATATTCTAGAACTAGCCAGCAAGGGGGCTAAAGTGATCCATCCTAGGGCTATTGAGTATGCCATTCGAGGAAATATCCCTGTATTTATTAAGAATACCGGCAAGAGTAGCCCGGGCACGGTGGTGTCCTTTGAATATGAGAGAAGTTTTGGTTCAAGCAAGATGCTTTCAAAACAAGTAGTCACTGGGCTTGCTCATATCACAGGAAGAGTGCAAGTAATAATTAACCAGGACGATCCCATAGTAAACAATCGGATTCTGAGGGAACTGGCGGATAATCGGGTAAGCATAGATATAATAAACATATTTCCTGAGAAGATGATATTTACCATAGAGGCAGCAAAGATAGAGGATACAAGACGGATTGTAGAAAAAAATGCTTGCTCCTATAACATAGTGGAAAATTGCAGTAAAATATCTGTAGTAGGCAGCAAAATGAGGGGAGTTCCTGGGGTAATGTCTACTATCGTGAAAGCTCTTACAAAAAACAATATTCAGATTCTGCAGACCTCAGACTCCCATACTACTATATCTTGTCTAGTCAAAGGAGAGGATACTGCAAAGGCCATAATTGTCCTACATGAGGAATTTGAATTATATAAAAATAAATGAGTAGAATAAAAATAAGTCCTTTAGGACTTATTTTTTTTATACAAGGAAACAATAAAAAAGAATTAAAATAAAAAAGAAGAGAAAAAAGGTGATTAACATGCTCGTATTGGAGAACAAAACTAATACAAATGGACAAGCAAAGAATTCAACAAGTGAAAACATTAAGGAATATGGAACTACTATTCTTCCGAAAGCTCCTCCCAGTAATATATATTATCTTACAATTATTGGACAAATTGAGGGACACCAGATACTACCGCCCCAGAATAAGACAACGAAATATGAACACCTTATTCCTCAACTGGTTGCCATTGAGGAGAGTGAGGACATAGAAGGGATAGTGTTGATAATAAATACGGTAGGGGGGGATGTTGAGGCTGGGTTAGCCATTGCAGAATTAATAAGCACAATGTCAAAACCATCAGTATCTTTGGTCTTAGGTGGCGGACATAGTATAGGGGTTCCTCTATCGGTATGTACCGACTATTCCATCATTGCTTCCACTGCTACCATGACCATACATCCCATTCGAATGTCAGGGGTCATAATAGGCGTTCCCCAAACCTATGAATATGTAAATAAGATGCAGAAGAGGATCGTAAACTTTATCACTAGACACTGTAAAATTACACGGGATAGGTTTAACGAACTCATGCTTAGAACTGGTGAGCTTGCAAATGATGTAGGAACAGTTTTAGTCGGTGAAGAAGCTGTAGAAAATGGACTAATAGATCAGGTAGGGGGATTAAACGATGCTTTGATAAAATTAAAGGAACTAATCTCCCTTAATAAAGAAGGTGAGGGACAATGATTATATATTCTATAGTCCCAAGAGAAATGATCTTCCCACAGGATGAATCCGAGTCTAGGGGCCAGGCTAAGATAATAGAATTAAATAATATTAAGGTTGAAGCAAAGCTCATAGAAGGTGAAGTATACGAGATTCAACGAATCTATTCAGCAAACATTCGAGACTATTTAAAGCCAGAATTACAGCCAGGCACAAGAATTAGGCTAAATTATCAAGTCGACAAGCTTTTCCCATAAAATTGGTGGTAAGGTTGAAGTAAAGGTGATATAATTAATTGAGGCGATATCATTCATTCATTTATACTGAAAGGGGTTAGGGTCTTGAGTGTTTTTTATGCTATTTTATTGGGTTTAATTCAGGGATTGACTGAGTTTTTACCCATAAGCAGTTCTGGCCATCTGGTGGCCTTCCAACAAATTTTCCATATTGAAGGTGCCAGTATGGTTTTTGATGTTGTACTTCATTTAGGGACATTGGTGGCGGTCTTTGCCTTTTACTGGAGGGATATTGTATCCATGATTAATGAGTTCTTCCAGTGGATAGGCGAATTATTGGGGATAAGAAAGCCCAAAGCAAAAGGTAGCGATGATGGGTATAGAACCATGATAATCATGATAATTATTGCTACAATCCCTACGGCTCTTATTGGTTTTATATTTAATGATTTATTTGAAAAGGCTTTTTCGTCCATCCGTATTGTTGGATTTACTCTTCTGATAACCGGTATTCTCTTGTGGTTATCCAATAGGATGTTAAAGGGCCGAAAACAAGCTAAGGATATATCAGTAGGCGACTCAATAATCATAGGCCTTCTCCAGGGATTAGCCATTACCCCTGGAATTTCCCGTTCGGGTACCACTATTTTTGCAGGTATGCTGAGAGGATTCAACATTGAACTAGCAACTAAGTTTTCCTTTCTTCTTTCTATTCCTGCTATTTTGGGTGCAACTGTCTTGGAGGGTAAGAAGGTCCTAGAGATGGGGGAAGCCTTGACAGATGTATTCCCAATGCTTATAGGCTTTACGGTAGCAGCTGTATCTGGATATTATGCAATTAGGTTTTTAGTAGATTTGATAAGTAAGAAAAAGCTGCATTATTTTTCCTACTATTGTTGGGGGGCAGGGATACTGCTTATCCTCTATTCTTTGGTGCTTCATTAAATGAACATGTAACAAGCACAGAGGCACCTGTGCTTGTTCCTTTTTATACAGGAAGGAAACGATAAATATTGAGGTGGTAGCATGGCCAAAAAGGCGGCTAAATCAAAAAAGACAAAAGTGAAAAAAAAAGACAATAGAAAATATGAATTAGCAGGGGTTATCATCATTGGATTGGGGCTCTTTGCTTTACTTAGTGTCTATACATCTTCAGCAGGTATAGTTGGGACCTACTTTGACAGAATCTTAAAAGGTTTGTTTGGCGTCATAGCCTACATAATGCCTCCCTTTATAGTACTAATTGGTATATTAACTATTATGACCTATCATAAGACTATAAATAAGGCTAAATTGGGATTGACCTTACTATCCATCATATTAGTCTTCCAAGTGGTTCATCTTTTCTACATAGACCATTTCAATAGTAGCAGACTTTGGGATTTTATTGTTGATTCATATAATAAAGGGGTTACTGCTCATGGTTCAGGAGTACTGTTTTCACCTTTGGTTTATTTTATTTATAAGTGGTTTGGACTCCTGGGGAGTTATTTGTTTTTAATTACTTTATTCATTGTTGATATTCTTTTATTGACTAATCTATCCTTAAAGCAGTTAGGCACTAATGTATATGGCAAGATCAATAACAAAATTTCCCTTAGACAGCAATCTGATGAAAGGGACAAGAGGAGGTCAAAGGCAAAGGCCTTTGTGGGGGAAACTATAGAACTTAATTCGAAAGATAGAAAAAATGTGGATCTTGAGCCCTTAAAGGATGCATTTGAAAAGCAAGATCAAGGGGAAGATCAGCTGGATGTAGAAGATATAAGGATTATTGAATATGATAAGTCCAATGATGAGGAAAAAGGTAAGGAAGCGAATAAGGTAGCATCTGTTTCCACACCGGATAAGGACAATCAAGAAGCTATTAGTTTACAAGTGCCAGAATCGAAATCAGAGGCTATAGACTATTCCTTCCCTCCAATAAAATTATTAAACAAGCCTAGTAGTCCAAAGGAATCCAAGCTTAGAGGTGATAAGGTACGGGACAAGGCCAAACTATTAGAGGAGACCTTGATGAGTTTTGGAATCTCAGCCAAAGTGCTACAGATAAGTAGGGGACCAGCTATAACCAGGTATGAGTTGCAACCTGCTCCAGGGATAAAAGTAAGCCGGATAGTAAACTTATCCGATGATATTGCACTAAATCTTGCAGCATCTGGAGTAAGGATAGAGGCTCCCATACCGGGCAAGGCGGCCATAGGGGTGGAAGTTCCCAATCAGGACATTTCCACGGTCCTTTTGCGGGAAGTTTTAGAATCTAGGACCTTTTTGGAGCATAAATCTAAATTATGCTTTGCTTTAGGCAAGGATATAGCAGGCAAGTCTATTATAGCTGACATTGCTAATATGCCTCACTTGCTTATAGCTGGTGCTACCGGCTCAGGTAAGAGTGTGTGCATTAATAGCTTGATCGTAAGTATATTATATAAAGCCACACCAGACCAAGTAAAGCTAATACTAATCGATCCTAAGGTAGTTGAGCTTAACCATTTTAACGGAATACCTCATCTATTGATTCCAGTGGTTACCGATCCTAAAAAGGCTGCTGGTGCTTTGAATTGGGCGGTGCAGGAGATGGTCAACAGGTATAAATTATTTGCTGATAAAGGAGTAAAAGACCTTAAAAGTTATAATAATCAACTAAAAGATTCTGAAGAAAGCACCTTACCCCAGATTATCGTGGTAATAGATGAACTGGCGGATCTTATGATGGTAGCTCCAAGTGATGTGGAGGATGCTATTTGTAGACTGGCCCAAATGGCTAGGGCAGCCGGTATTCATTTAGTAATTGCCACCCAGCGACCATCGGTGGATGTAATTACAGGCCTTATTAAAGCTAATATACCATCTAGAGTTGCCTTTGCTGTTTCATCTCATACAGATTCTAGAACCATATTAGATATGGGGGGAGCTGAGAAGTTACTAGGAAGAGGAGATATGCTCTTTTATCCTGTCGGAGCTAGCAAACCCAAAAGAGTACAGGGATGCTTTGTAACAGAGAAAGAGGTAGAGGCTGTAGTTAATTACATAAAGGCATCCTATGAAAGTCCCAGCTATGACATGGATATGATTGAAGAAATTGCTGCAGACAAGGAAGAAAATATAAGCGATGATTATGATGAGCTTTTACCCGAAGCAATAGAGATCGTAATCGATGTAGGGCAGGCATCCATATCAATGTTGCAAAGAAGACTAAGAATTGGTTATACTAGGGCTGCCCGTATGATTGATGAAATGGAAGCAAGGGGTATAGTTAGCGGTTTTGATGGTAGCAAACCGAGAAATGTACTTATATCAAGAGAAGAATTTGAAGAATTATACAAAGACTAGGGAAGAAGGGTAGGAATGGAAAGTTTGAATAGGACAAAAGTTGGTATGATATCCTTAGGATGTTCAAAAAACCAAGTAGATTCAGAGGTTATGCTTGGCCTTATCCAAGAGGGGGGCTATGAGATCGTAAACACTTCTGAGGATGCGGATATCATAATTATTAATACATGTGGCTTTATTGAATCGGCGAAAGAAGAGGCAATAGATACAATCCTTGAACAGGCAATCTTTAAACAGAAAGGTCAATGTCAAAAGCTCATTGTCACCGGCTGTTTGGCACAAAGATATGGTACTGAACTCCTGAAAGAAATCCCCGAAATAGATAGTGTTGTGGGAGTGGCAAGATACACTGATATTTTGGATGCTATAGATGATACAAGAAGAAATGATTATAGGGGAGAATCCCCGGCCCACTGGCAAGTACTGGAAGAAAACTCTACCAGGATTCTCACCACTCTTCCGGGAACTGGATATTTAAAAATTGCAGAAGGATGTGACAATTACTGCTCATACTGTGCCATCCCTTATATACGGGGGAAATACCGTAGTAGAGGGATGGCGAGTCTAGTAGAGGAGGCCAAGACTTTAGCGGGGAAAGGTGTTAAAGAACTTGTTATCATTGCCCAAGATATAACCAGATATGGGCAGGACCTGGGTGAGAACATAGATTTAGTCAAGCTTTTGAAAGAGTTATGTAAAATATGTGATATTGAATGGATCCGGCTTCTATACTGCTATCCTGATAGAATAACCGACGAATTGTTGGATTTGATAGCAAAAGAAGATAAGATATGCAAATACCTTGATATTCCAATTCAGCATGTTAATCCAGTGATTATAGATAGGATGAATAG
>JAAYTG010000202.1 GCA_012518075.1 Clostridiales bacterium
GACTCCCCCATGTAAATAGGCTTTCGCGGCATAAACGCTTATATTTTGCAAGGTACAAACTTTTGTTTCTAAAAACTGCAAAATATTTTACTACCGAGGTAATTTACACACTATTTTGGACTTGACTTGAATTTCGCTACAAGCATAAAGAACTAGTTTATATAACTAATTAGGAAAGGATTGCTATTACTATTATCAGAATATTACATAATCAGAGGAACTGGATTGGCATACTATAGTGAAAAATAAAAAATAGTTATTAAGGATTGAGAGTCCTTATAGTCTGAACTTAATATCTAAAGGGCGTACAGTGAGTAAGTTTATTTGGGATGTGTGAAACAATGGCAATATGGGAAAAACGTTTAAGGAGGAAATGTGGAAAACAAAGTGGATAAGTTTGAAGAATATTCCTTTGATGAATATCTAGGGCATGGGACCAAAGTTAATATTTTAGATTGTGATGATGTCCTAGGACGTCGGAACGCCTTGAAGGATTTGATTACCCTAAGTGGGGTACTTAAGGATTTGGGAAACGAACGATTTTGGATGGAATCTGGATATGTATTGGAGACCCTCCGCACCTTTAATCTAATACTAAGAGGGACACATTATGCAGATACGGAAGGGATTGTAGGGCCAGAAGAGCTTGTCTACCGTTATGAAAAGGAATACGGGGTAGGACCAGAGATAGATATACCCAGACTAATCCGCCTATGTCGAAAGTTCAATTGGGTGGTGGATGCTTCTAATGGGTGTTTGCGCTTAACAGCTGATGGAAAGCGCATGATCCTTAGCTTGTTCCGGCTAGCCAACGATAGTCTGGATTTTCATCTCACTCCCTCCGAAATGAAATACCTCTACCTAGCCCGGAGAGACATTGAACTTGCTAGTGTATATGAGGATAAAGGCATAGGAGAGCATGACACTTTGTCCAGCATTGTATCGAACCTAGAGGATGCAGTACAGGATATCGAATGGCAAGGGGATATGTATATTCATGAGGGTTATGGATTGGAGAAATATGAGGGGGTTTATGTCCTTCTGAAGATTCTTGAGAAGGAAATTGAAGACCGCTATAATCAACGGAAGATAGGGGCGTCCTTCATAGATGAAGATAATAGATTGCAAAACCTACATTCTAGAAGTTTTTTGGCCTTTCAGAAAGCTTTTCGGGTTTTAGCTCCATTTTTAGGGGATATCGGATATGCCAGCCAGTTTGGAATGCAAAGAAAGGTGCAACTCATTGACCGTGATGGGTTTTTAGAATACTTGGTTCATGTTTTCTCCGGAGAGGAAGAGCATTATACCTTAGGGCCTTTAATGGTTCTAGAGCAGCTAGAATATGAGGCTTTCCAGGAGATAGAAGGAGAGATGGACTTTGGGGGGTTTTTCAGCCCCTTCAAGCTTTCCCCCCTACTCCATGAAGAAGAGGTAGATCGGGGAATTGTAGAACTTGACGATTGGATAGACCATTGGGAGCTACCGATGGATCAGGAGAGAAACATAGATGTAGAATATATAGAAGCTAAGCGGGTGACTCCTAAGGAGTTTAACGAGATCATAGGTAGCCATTTAGGGGAGGCCGATGAACTCCAGGTAGATACCCGTCCTTTGGTAGGGGCGATTCGGAAACACTCTGGGGATTATTTGGACAAGCTATTAAAGGATAGAGGTCCTGAATGGTGGCAGGCGGTGGTAAACCTCTCTATGTTGGCCATCCTCCATGGAGAGAAGGAGGTGCAGATACTGCCAGGAAAGGATAAAAGGAAGGATCTTGACAGAAACAAGAAATGGTATCTCAGGTATCCAGAGGATAATGAAAGGTTTATTAAGGCTACTGCTAGATTGGGTAGGCATTTGAAAGGAAGGGTAGATAAATGATAGAACAAAATCAGCCTAAACCTCTGCTCACTAATAAGGAGCGGATGGCATTATCGGAAATTTTGATCTCATCTAGGAGCGGGGATGGAATACCTAGAAGACGAATAATGGAGCTTCTTGGAACTCGATTAGACGATGAGTTTAACCTCTTTCTAGAAAGGATTAACGAATTCTATAGTGGGATCTTTAAAGTTCTTTATGATAAGGATATGGATCGTTGTGTAGCGGTGACCCGGGTGGATACCTACAGCATGACTCATTTGGACATTTTGGATGAAAGGCA
>JAAYTG010000029.1 GCA_012518075.1 Clostridiales bacterium
GTTTATGGGACAGCAGGAAGTATGATAGTTCCTGATCCAAACACCTTTGATGGGCCGGTATTTATCAAGAGAGCTGGAGATAAGGATTGGGTTGAGATGCCCTTATCTCACGGGTACGCTGAAAATAGCCGGGGTCTGGGAGTTTCAGATATGGCTAGAGCCCTTCGAGATGGAACAAAACATAGAGCAAGTGGAGATGTGCTCTATCATGTCTTGGATATCATGCATGGTTTCCATGATGCTTCCAATGAAGGACGGCATATTGAACTAGAAAGCACTTGTCAGCAACCTAGTCCAATGCCACTCCCAGATGCTAATAAACTATAATATATGAATATATGTATTCTAAATGGGCTACTAATAGTAGCCCATTTTTTTGTGGAGCGCCACGCACGGCGCGTAACTTGGCGGTGAAAGTCCAGTCACGGGTATTTACCACCAAGTGTAGCGAACTACAAGTTGGTGTCAGTAATGGCATAGCTGAAGGAAGTGGAGTAGCAAAGTTCTTGAGCCTACGAACAGAAACTTGATAAGCCGATTATGTGGGTGAGGTTGCAAAACAAAATTGAGCTCAAATGGTAAACGTAAACCGAAGTTGTAAATCAATAAGAAAAACCTATTCTTAAACAAACTCTCCTCTAGTATTGTCATTGTAGTCTATTAGGTCACTATACATATTAAGCTTATCCGAAAAAAATGTAGAGAAATATTTATTGTACTGGGATATATTTTATTATATTAGACAAGGGGCGTCAAAAGAATATACTTGGTACAAGCACGGTTTGACATAATATTCAAGGACTATATGCTATACTAAATTCACACTTGGTACAAGTACTATCAATTCAGTAAGTGAGGTGGTGCTATTGATTGTTTCTAAATAGTTAGTTTAACACAGCTAAAAATTATATAAATGAGGGGAGTTGCATTAAATGATGTGTAAGAAAAGATTGGTGATGTTTCTATTGGTTTGCTCTATATTGGTTTTAAGCCTAGGTACAGGCTTCGCAGCAGCTGAAGAAGCGAGCAAAACACTAACCTTTGTCCTAAGAAAGACAAGCTTTGCATTTGAAGAGCGGACTGATGCTCTAATTATTGATGCAGGTAAAGAGGTAGATGGTTCCTCACTGTCTATTTCAGACTTTGAAACACACGTCCGGTCAACAAGAATAGTTAACCCAGATTATGTTACATATGACGGCCCTCGTGAGATTATTGACGTTTATACAAGTGACGTGAACGATGTTGGGTATCCTTCTGATACAGGTCGTTATATTGTAATTGACTTTAACGATGTTGGATGGGAAGATGGCGGTACCACAAATGAAGGAGGATATACATTCGATTCACGGTACACAATTACTTTTAAAGGCACACAGATTGACTATGTAGATGGATCCTCACTTGTCCCCGAGGCATTTGAGCAAATTGGTGAATTTAACCCAGTACTAGATAAATTTAAGTATGATAACTATAACGGTATGGACTATAGTTATTTCCTGAACGAAGATGCTGATGAGCCTCTTCCTCTGGTAGTATTCTTCCACGGTGGTGGACAGGGTAACGATATCTATACCCCTATTAGATTCAGTAATGGTGGACCAATATGGGCCTACCCCGAAAATCAAGCCAAGTATCCATGTCATGTCTTGGCACCCCGCTCTGCTGGCTACTCTATGTCCATGGAGAATGTCAAGGCAGTTATCGATCAAATGATAGATGATGGAAAGGTTGACCCAAATCGTGTCTATATAACTGGATTCTCAATGGGCGGAGGAAACACTTGGAATTTCTTACGCACTTATCCAGATTTCCCCGCAGCAGCTATACCACTTTGTCCTGCAGGCGGGCCTCAAAACGTGGATCAGGCTAAAGCAGTAGCCTATCTGCCCCTTTGGACTCTTGTAGACGGAGAAGACTTTTTATTAGGTATGGTTCAGAACATCGAGGATACTTATGGTCAATATTGGTATGATTCCATGCTGACCATTATTCCGCAAAGCTGGCTGTACGAACCCCCATATAATGGCTGGAAATTTGATGGTCACTCTGTATGGCTTCCCGCCTATAACGAATATGTAGACCCCGTTCGTGGTACACTGATCGACTGGCTATTCTCAAAGAGCAAGATCAGAGGAGTCGCCGATATTGAGGTTGCTACCATATCCGGTGTTGCACCTGTTCTACCTGAAACAGTGACTGTAGATGTAAATTACAATGCAACAGGAATTCAATCAGAAGAACGTCCAGTTGTATGGGATGCCATTGATCCTTACTACTATGGCAATGATGGACCAGGAACCTTCACTGTAGAGGGTAAGATAGAAGGCTGCGTTGAAAAGGCTGTCGCCATTGTGACTGTCGAGTACAGAAACCGTATTGATGATCTTAAGGAAGCAGTTGAAGGCCTGGATCTTAACAAAGGCAATACCAATGCTTTGACTGTTAAGCTCAACAATGCTGAAAAATTTGTATCACAGGCAAAAGCTAAACAAGCTGGCAATATGCTGAACGCCTTTATAAATCAGGTAAATGCTTTCAGAAAAGCAGGTAAGGTGTCTGAGACTCAGGCTATAGATATGATTGAGGCAGCCAGAGAAACAATCAGAAACATTTCAAACTAAAAACATATAAAGATCTTGTAAAGTAGCTAAAGGCTAATTAGGTTGGTGACTGCTACTTAAGTGGTTGCCAACCTTTATTCATGCTAAATGTAGAGATATTATACAAACTATGAACCATAAGGAGTATTTTTATTGCTAAAAAGTTATTTACATTATAGATGATAGATTATTATATACAATTCACACTTTATTAAATATATTTTAAATTATGTGTATGGTACAATCACTATAATACAGACATATTATTCGCATCCAAAAATTTTATTAAGACCAGCTAGTTAAAGTCAATAGTTTTTTAAAAAAAGATTTAAAAACTTCCCGAGGGAAAAAAGAGCATAGTAAATAGGCTCGATTTAGAACCGAACATTGACAATTAAATAATGAATAAACTAA
>JAAYTG010000030.1 GCA_012518075.1 Clostridiales bacterium
AGTTGTATGACATTAAGTGGGGCTATAAGACCAATTGATGTAATGGAAGCTCTAGAAGCTGAGAACATAGAGTCAAGGCCAATATGGAAGCCAATGCACTTGCAACCGTTTTTTGAGAAGTATGATTTTGTTTCTGGTTATGAAGTAGATGCTAGTGAATTGGTTGCTGCGACAAAGGAAGAGGTAATCGACGGTACTAGTAAGACATTAAGTGTAGGCGAATGGTTATTTGAGAATGGTGTGTGCCTGCCATCCGATACAAAGATGACAGATCAGGATTTGGATAGAGTAGTAGGAATCATTAAGGGGTTGTGGAGTTAGATGGCTACAAAGAGTCCGTACATGCATGTAAAACGAATATCAGATTTTGTTTTTGCACTAATTCTACTAGTTATTACATCGCCAATTATGGCTTGTGCTGCTATTGCTATTAAAGTAGAGGATCCGAAAGGTCCCATTTTGTTTAGGCAAGATAGACCAGGGAAGCATGGGCAGATTTTCAGAGTAAATAAGTTTAGGTCAATGATGGTTGCAACCGTAAAGAATGGGAGGCAACTGTCGGACAAGGAACGACTTACTAAGACTGGTAAGTTCTTAAGAAAAACCAGTGTCGATGAACTTCCTCAGCTTATCAATATATTGAAGGGTGAAATGAGTTTCATTGGACCAAGGCCGTTATTGGTGAAGTACCTGCCATTCTATACAAACGAAGAGATGAAACGGCATGAAGTGTTGCCTGGCATAAGTGGATGGGCACAGGTAAACGGACGAAATACAATTAGTTGGAATGATAAGTTTAGATACGATATAGAGTATGTTAATAAAGTGTCGCTGAGACTGGATGTCAAGATTCTCTTTTTGACCATCTATAAAATAATAAAAAGATCCAATGTCACTGTAGATGCATTGCCAGACTTAGATGTCGAGAGAAAAAGCGCAGTCTCTTAGTTGGTCCATTGTAAAGGAGATTAATCATGTATATCACGCCAATACATAGCTTAAGCGAGCAGCTAAATGGAAATCGTTTTTTTATTAAGCGTGATGATTTATTACCAAATTCTTTTGGAGGAAATAAAGCGAGAAAAGCTTCTTATTTTTTTGCAGAGCTAGAAGAAGAAGGTTGTGACACAATCGTAACTTATGGAAGTAGTAGCTCTAATCATTGCCGTGTTATATCTAACATTGCAGCTTCGAGGGGATTGCGTTGCTTTATCATATCACCAACTGAGAAAAATAAAATCACATCTAATAGCCGAATGATGAACTTGTTTGGTGCAGAGATAATTAGATGTCCAGTTTCTACAGTCAAAGAAACTATTGATAGGAAAATCAGCGATTTACGAATAGCAGGGTATGCCCCATATTTTATACAAGGTGGCGGACACGGCAATCTGGGTACAAGAGCATATGTTGATGCCTATGAAGAGATCCGGTCGTTTGAAAAAGAAAACGGTATTTATTTTAATTATATTTTTCATGCAACAGGAACAGGTACAACACAAGCTGGGCTTGTATGTGGGCAGATGTTAAATAGTGAAGCCCGAAATATTATTGGCATAAGTAATGCCCGCAAAAACCCTTATGGAGGACAAGTTGTACTTGATAGCGTCAATAGCTATTTAAAGTTCTTGGGTAAAGGGAATATAAACAACGAACTCATTAACTTCATAGATGATTACGTACTTGACGGTTACGGGGATTACAACGATTCTATTATTCAAACAATTAAAGATGTATTAACAAAAGATGGAGTTCCTTTAGATGCAACATATACCGGTAAAGCCTACTGGGGAATGAAGGAATACCTAAAAAAGAAGAAAGTCACAGGTGAAAATATCTTGTTTATTCATACGGGAGGAACACC
>JAAYTG010000005.1 GCA_012518075.1 Clostridiales bacterium
AATTCTTGGGTATAATATCCGTTAGTTTTCTTATATTTCACTATAAAAACCCTCCTTAGGAGTTGCCATGTATATATTATACACTATTATTATTTGCGACAACTATCCTAACACATAGGGATTGGTGTCTTCTATGGTTCCATCTACAATGCTGTATTTCATATTTTTCTTTGGACCTATGGGATGATGCTATTTAGTCGTAATAAGGAGCAAACCAGCATAGCAAAGGCCGTGATAAATCCTGGAACTGTTTCAGTGGTAATTGGCATGGTTGTTTTCCTATTCCCTATAGAACTCCCAAACCCTGTTTCCCAGGTCTTGGACATGGTGGGAAGTATGACAGCCCCTCTATCCATGCTTATTGTAGGTGCACTGCTAGGTAGTATAGATTTAAAGAGTATATTTATAGGATTTGATGCCTATTATGGCTCACTACTTAGACTTATACTTATGCCTATGATTGCCATTTTAGCTCTAAGTCCCTTGGGGATAGAAAGAGAATTACTTGGAGTATGTGTGGTGGTGACAGCTATGCCTGCAGCGGCCAATACAGCCATATTTGCGGAAAAATTTGATGGCGACTCTATATTGGGTTCCCGAAGTGTAGGGCTATCCACCATTCTATCCATAATAACCATCCCCCTTATCATGATGCTTGTCTGATTAAGCTAAACCCTTGTACTAGTCAACAGATGTCATTGTGATTAGAGGTCTAAATAGAAAGGCAGGCCAATTAAAGCGTTCCTTCTTATACTTAATGAAAATGGTATATTGAACTAGAGGCATCACTCAGACAATCTTTTGCCATGTTGATTTGTATTTTTGAAATAAGATCCTCTAGTACCTAAACCATAATATCTATGTATGGTTTAGGTACTATGAGTGCTTACCATTATCTCTTGTGCTAAACCCAAGAATAAATCCAGGCAAGCTTTACCATAGCCCCACTAAATATAAAAATATATATTGTTGTTCGAAACATGGACTTCTTCGCCTTAATCCTATTTTCACTTGGAAGATGTGAGAATAAGGATCATATAGCTAAGAGTTGTTTATAATTGGCTTTATGTCTATCCGATTGTGACTAATTTCTCAAAGCTTGCTTACTAAAATACCAAACGTTTCCTCGGTATTCTATAGGTATAATGAAACAATCATCCTGACCATGCCGCAATAAGGGAATAGTCTGTCTTAGCATGTTTGCGATTGCGTGTGGATATAGGGAAAAGTGCTGAATATCTAGATAGAGAAATGTATAACCGCTGCGAACAGAGATACAGGATTCGTATGATAGTGAAGATTCAATCATGACATGAGGCAGATTGCTAAAATGAAAGCCTGATTATGGACTCAAGCTTTTTAGGGTTTAAGTATTCCCACATAGGCTATTCGTACATATGTTTGACTTCTCTAGAGGCAGGGCATATACAATTTATGGGTACGTATTGAATTATTAAACAAAAAGTATTATAATTCGAGTGAACAATATAGTGTTCGTGCAATCTGGGAAAGGCATTAATAATATAGATAAAAGATATAGATGAACGGTGAAGTTTTACTAAGTGTTTAGAAATATGGATTATGGGTAATAAACGAGAATAAGGATTAAGCAAGGCATTATGCAAAAACGGAGGAGATTATTAAGTGAAACCTACAATAAAGGATATAGCAGAAATAGCAAATGTATCACCTGCAACGGTTTCAAATGCTTTAAATAATAAAAAAGGTGTTAGTGCCGATGTAAAACAGTTAGTTTTTAGAATTGCAAGAGAGCTTGGGTATGTTAAGGATAATTATATAAATAAAAAGGCTATTAGATTCATTATATTTAAAAAGCATGGGTACGTAGTATCTGATACGCCATTTTTTTCATCTCTAATAGAAGGCATACAAAAAGAATGTAAAGCACAAGGCTATGAGTTGCTAATATCTCACATCAATATAAAAGAAGAAGGTTATGAAGAATTTAAAAATATGCTCAATACTGATTCGGCAACTGGATTGTTAGTATTGGCTACAGAAATGGTTGAAGAAAATTTGGATTTGTTCTGTGAGAGCCCGATACCATTAGTATTACTAGATAATTATTTTAGGAATGGCTGCTTTGATTCAGTATTAATAAATAATGTGGATGCAGCTTTCAATGCAACGAGCATTCTGATAGAGAATGGACATGATAAAATAGGGTATCTTCGCAGCTCAATAGGCATTAATAATTTCTCCTATAGAGAACAGGGATACCTTTGTGCCCTAAATGAATACGGATTAGAACTCGATGAAAGAACTCAAATTTATCTAGAGCCAACAATGGAAGGGGCATACAGAGACATGAAATCAGCAATGGAAAATGACGACATCCGTATCCCTACAGCTTTATTTGCAGATAATGACATAATAGCCTTAGGAGCTATGAGAGCATTGAAAGAAGCAGGAATAAAGATACCTGATGATGTTTCTATAATAGGATTTGATGATATGCCTTTTTGTGAGATTACCACTCCAAGACTTACAACTATAAAGGTTTTTAAAGAAGAAATGGGAAGTGTTGCGGTTAAAAGACTTATACACAAGATAGATCATCATGACAAAATTACACAAAAAATAGAAATAAACACTGAGTTAGTGATGAGAGAAAGTATAAAAAAACTGCAAAAAAATGATTAATCTTTAAAAAGCGAAAAACAGGGATAGCTTCATAGCTATCCCTGTTTTTGTTGGCGCGCCACGCATGCCGCGTAACTTGGCGATGAAAGTCCGCTATGGGGGCTGGCAGTTGCCAACCATTAGCCAATCGCAAGGGTGTGCATGGCGACATGGAATCTGAAGGAAGCGTGATGAGCAAACCTCTGGTCTGACGGACAGAAATCACATATAAGGTATGGTATATCGGGTAAGATTACGTACCTTAACTGGGGAGGTCTGTACGGTAAGCTATTCATAGTGATATTTTCGCTACTTAGTTACCTTTATCGGGAGATAAAATTGAACGTACAGAAGTCAGTTCGAGTCGTAGTATCAAAGGAATTTATGAAAATAGATGGAGAATAGGACTCGACAGTTGATATAAGACAGATGTCACTTACTTGAAACATAAATGTAGCAGTTGCTCGAAAGAGGTTACTTACTTGAAAATAGAAAGGAATTACAGAAGTGAACAAATATAGTTTGGCTTCACAATGATTTTCAACAAAGCCAATCTAAAAAGATGAGCAAAAAAGGGCAAATATTTTACTTGTTTATATAAAAACATTTCATAATACATAATAAAACCACATTGAAAATAATTAAATATTACAATTCGCACAAATAAACCATAAAGGATTTGTGCAATACTTACATAGTAAAACAAGAGTCAACAATGGTATAATTGAATTTAGCTGCAGAGCTAAGTAAAACATTTATATAAACGCATTAAGCCGAGTAGATTATATTTGAATTTGATAGAGTATGATGAAATGTATAGATGAGTTTACTGAAAAGCTAATTATATTGGTTCGCTTTCCTCAAGTTATTCTTAAGCATAACAATATAAAGGTACATATTAGGAAAAGATTACAGGTACTTTTTATATTACTAACATGGTCTTACTGCCTCCTAATACATAATAATAAATTGCACTATCAACTTAAGGGCAGTTATAGATATTCATAGGTCCGTGTGAGGGGGTGTTAATAAGAGGCACAACCAAATAAATATCCCCAGTTGTTCAGATAAGGACAATCTTATCAATATGGGTTTGCAACTGGAGATTCAATTAGATTAAACCCTATAAATTATACGAGCCAGCTATCGCTACATTAGTCATTACAGATTTTTTAGCAACATGGAATGAATATTTGCTTGCTAGTGTCATCATCACCGATAATACAAAGAAAACTGTTCCTGTAGGAATAATGACTTTTGTAGGTGAGCACTGGACTGATTATGGATATCTATGCGCAGGTGTCTTAGTATCTATAATACCAGTAATTGTAGTGTATCTTATGTTCCAGCGCTATTTTGTAGAGGGAGTAGCTGGTGCGGTAAAATCATGATTGACGAGAGAACTCTCGAAGTGAAAACTGCGATGGACAGGGTGATAATGGGAAGATGCCTATACAGCACAATAATCCATTTTATGGAAATGCAAAGCTGTTATCTCAAAACAAAACATGAATAAAACAAGATTTTATCAATACGTTTTTGTATCTTATAAAAGTGTTTATGTGGATTAGTGAAAGTGTATATTATCGTTATAAGGCTTGATTAAGCTTATATAATAGAGCAAAAGAAAATTAAAGAAAATTGTGATTTAATTATGGCAGTTAAGACCCTAGGGATTATTAGAGCTGCCACATTACTCAATGGAGGTAAGGATATGGGAAAAATCAAGATAGGATTTGCTCCAACTAGAAGAAATCTTTTTAGTGCACCGGATGCAATAAAGTATAGAAATCTAACAAGTGAAAGATTAGAGGAACTTGGTATTGACTTTGTTGATATCACTGATATCAATGAAGAGGGATTGCTATATAATGATGATGATATGCTTAGGATTGCTAGAAAGTTTAAAGAGGAGAAAGTTGATGGGCTCTTCCTTCCACATTGTAATTTTGGTACAGAATATATTTGTGCTAGACTTGCAAAGGACCTGAATGTTCCGGTTTTGCTATGGGGTCCACTAGATGAAAGACCTGATGAAAATGGTGTCAGACTTAGGGATACCCAGTGCGGACTCTTTGCGACAGGTAAAGTCCTTAGAAGGTTCAGAGTACCCTTTACCTATATGACCAATTGTCGGCTGGATGACCCGGTTTTTGAGAGGGGCTTAAGAGATTTTCTTGCAGTATGTAATGTAGTGAAAACCTTTAGAAGCATTAGAGTCCTACAAATTTCAACAAGGCCCTTTGACTTTTGGACCACTATGTGTAACGAAGGAGAGCTGCTGGAGAAATTCAATATTCAGTTAGCTCCTATACCAATGCCTGAACTGATAGAAGCAGTAAAGGAAGCAAAAGCAGAAGGCAGTAGAGTTAAAGAGGTAATTCAATATGTAAAAGCCAATATGATTATTCAGATTAAAGAGGATGATCTAGAAAATGTAGCAGCCCTAAAGGTGGCAATGAAAGAATTAGCGGAGAAATATGGGTGTAATGCCATAGCAATTCAATGCTGGAATTATCTCCAAAATGAATTGGGAATAATGCCCTGTGCTGCAAATGCACTGCTCAATGACGAAGGTATACCAGTGGTATGCGAGACAGATATTCATGGGGCCATTACAGCCTTGTTGGTTGAGGCAGCCGGGATGGGGGAGACACGATCCTTTTTTGCTGATTGGACCATTCGCCACCCTGATATTGAAAATGGCGAGCTATTACAGCATTGCGGGCCTTGGCCAATATCTGTTGCTAAGGAAAAACCAATTTTAGGATATCCTTTGGCCTTTGATCATCCAGGCAGCATCACTGCAGAGGCCAAGCATG
>JAAYTG010000031.1 GCA_012518075.1 Clostridiales bacterium
ATTAATGTAAAGGCAGAAGCTCAGATTGAGTTGATTGGGGTTATGAAGTAGACCTATAGGTCTACTTTAAACTAGGGACATTTTAAAATTATCATACTCTTTATAATCATATTTATATGAATTGATGGAGATTGGGGGCCATATTTCTATCATAAGATATTCTACAAAAGTAAGGAATGTCAAATGGTTATGCAGATAAAAACCTGTTGATATATAAGCATATTCATGCTATTGTTATTTTTATATGGTACTTATCAAATTCCATTATAGGCTTCCATGATTCTAGAGAAAGATCAGAAAGTACAGGGCGTCATCTAGAATCTATGGAAGCAAATCACATAGGAGGGATATGCTTGAAATATAGGCCTATTGTAAATCCAGAATTAAAACAAGTATTAGAGGAATCACCTAAGATAGAGCTAAGGGATTTGGAATTAGCCCGGAGCCAGCCTAGGCTACCAGTTGAAAAATCTCCCTTTGTCCTGACAACTACACGCTTCATTAAAAGATCTGATTCTGATCTAATGGTCAAAATTTATGAACCTATAAATAAACCCCAAACAAAACTGCCAGGACTACTTTGGATACATGGTGGTGGCTACATATTAGGACATCCAGACTCTGACGATGTCTTATGCGAGACCTTTGTATTAGATGTCAATTGTAAAGTGGTATCTGTTGATTATAGGCTGGCGCCGGAAGATCCATACCCAGCAGCTATCGAGGACTGTTATGATGCACTAAAGTGGATGGCAGATAATGCTGAGGAATTGAATATTGATAGGTCAAGAATAGCAATTGCAGGAGCAAGCGCTGGAGGAGGATTGACCGCAGCCCTTGCCTTATTGGCACGGGACAGAGGAGGTCCTGAGATTGCATTTCAGATGCCCTTGTATCCTATGATTGATGACCGAAACATAACCAAATCAAGTAATCAGATAAATAAAGGCAACTTTCCTACAGTATGGCATCGTGAAGTCAATCAGCGTGCTTGGAAAATGTATCTGGGCAAGAATGCTTCAGATGATATACCCTATTATGCTGCCCCAGCGAGGGCCACTGATCTGAGCGGACTACCACCTACCTATACTTGTGTAGGAGAGCTGGACCCATTTAGGGATGAAACTTTAGAATACGTTGCACGTTTAGCCCAAGCTGGCGTACCAGTTGAATTTCATTTATATCCAGGATGTTTCCATGGCTTTGACTTATCTCCTGCTAAACCGGAGATTGGTGTCCGTGCACAGAAGGAATATATAAGTGCCTTAGCCCGGGCCCTTCATCCCTAAAAAAACAGAAGAATTATAAACCTCATTTTAAAGGAGGAAAATATAGTGGCTTTACTACAAGTTAGTTTTTTCTCAAACAAATTAAAGAGGAATGTTAACTTTAATGCACTAATACCTATTGATGGCACTGAAATTACTGAGCAAGGCAGAAGAAAAGCAAAACCTTTCAAATCTCTTTACTTACTACATGGTTATGCAGGGCATCACAATGACTGGCTGTGGGGCTCTAGGATTAAAGAGCTCTCTTCTAAGTATAATATTGCCGTATTCATGCCCTCTGGAGAGAATAATTTCTATTTGGACGATGTAGATAAGGGAGAATTGTACGGAGAGTTTATTGGTAAGGAACTTGTGGACTTTACACGCAATATGTTTCCAATTTCGGATAGAAGGGAAGACACCTTTATAGGAGGACTCTCTATGGGGGGATATGGAGCAATACGAAATGGTCTGAAATACAACAGTACTTTCAGCCGAATTATTGCCCTATCCTCTGCGCTTATTATTTATAATATTGCTGGGATTCCTGAAGACTTCAAGGATCCAGTGGCTGACTACAAGTATTATAGAAGTGTTTTTGGCGACTTGGATCAATTAGTCGGTAGTGATAAGGATCCAGAAGCCCTTATTGCAAAATTGAAGGAAAAAAATGAAAAGATCCCTGAAATATATATGGCATGTGGGACAGAGGACTTTTTATTAAAGGAGAATCGAAGGTATCAGGATTTTCTTGTTAAGCAGAACATTAATGCCACCTATATAGAGTCCCCTGGCGATCATGACTGGAAGTTTTGGGATGAGTACATTGAAAAAGCAATTGTTTGGGCGATAAGCAAAGGATGACTATATTGAACTAGCATACCATGGTAACTTATGAAGAAGGGGTCCTAATGCAAAAATCACACATACAAAAGAATCTAGAGAAGAAGGTTAAAAAATTAGCCATAGAAATGTTCGGCTGGGAGATGGACAAGCCAGTCATCATTAGTAATCGCATGAAAAGGACTTTGGGTCAATATGTTTGGAAGATAGATCAAGATACAAAAAGACCAGAGTTAGTCAAGTTTCAATTTGCTGGCAAGTTATTTGATGGTGGATTCAAGGAAGAAGATATAGACTGGATTATTAAGCATGAGCTAGTCCATTGGTATACCGATATAAGTCAGGGCAGACCATGCCATCACAATAAAAGATGGAAGGCCAATTGTAGAAGGTTTGGCATTCCTGATAGCCGCTTAACTAAACTAGAAGCAGTAGGTAACAGTCAAGACTATAGATGGAAATACCAGTGCAGCAATTCAAATTGCCGGGCTGTATATAGAAGATATAGAAGAATACCTAAAGGCTATGTATGTGGCAAATGTAGGGGAAGGCTTGAAGAATTTTTCCTGAAAGATTAGCGTTATAGTCCCTATATATGAGGGGGTTGTCAATTAACCTAAGGTGTATACACCCAAGTAAATCTTATAGATACATGTAGCGATAATGAATTGACCTATATATAAGGATATGATAAACTTAAAGGAGCTAAACGTTTCGCGTTAGGAGTGAGAAAAATATCTGCAACCATTAAAGACGTGGCTAAATATACTGGTCTATCTATAGCAACTATTTCTAAATATATTAACGGCGGAAATGTACTGGATAAAAACAGGAAAAAGATAGAAGAGGCTATTAAAGTACTGGATTTTAGAGTCAATGAATTGGCTAGAGGTTTAAAAACTAACCGTACCATGACGGTAGGAGTTCTTATTCCTAGCCTAAAAAATATATTCTTTACCAGTATCATTTCAAACGTTGAAAATATATTATTGAAACATGGGTATAGTACTATTGTGTGTGACTATAGGGAAAGTTCTAACCTAGAGAAGGAAAAATTAAACTTTCTAGTTAACAAAATGGTAGATGGAATTATTGTAGTACCCCATGGAGGAGATGTTTCTCACATTCAGGATGTCAGAGATAAAAACATTCCCATTGTCTTCATAGACCGAATGATTAAAGAAATAGATTGTGATGTAGTCTTGTCTGACAACCTAAATGCTGCATATGAAGCGGTAGAGCAATTGATAATTAGAGGACATAGACGTATAGGCATAATCGCAGGTCCAAAGGATGTCTATACCACCAAGGAACGTGTTAAGGGCTATATACGGGTCCATGAGGATCATGATGTCAATGTGGACGAGAGCCTCATCAAATACGGGGATTATGACATTAAAAGTGGATATAACATTTTACAAAAGTTCATAGAGATGGATAGTCCTCCAACCAGCATATTTGTTACCAACTATGAAATGACCCTAGGAGCTATTATGGCAATCAATGAGAATGATATCAAAATACCGGATCAAATGTCTCTTGTTGGTTTTGATAATATCCAAATGGCCAAGGTGGTAAAACCCTCTCTTTCTATTGTTGTTCAGCCCATTGAGCAGATTGGAGAGACTGCGGCTAATATATTGCTAAAAAGACTCAAAAACGATTATGAAGGTTTCCCTTCAACTAATAGGTTAAAAACAGAAATAATGATCAAAGATTCAGTAGGAACAATAAGAAGTTAACAAACCTCAGCCCTAACAGGGCAGAGGTCTTGGCAGAGAGCGAAACGATTAGCTCTATAAAGGAGTGGTAATATGAAAGCGGTAGTATTGTATGGACAGGAAGATATACGCATTGAAGAAGTTGATAGACCTAAGATAGGTGATGATGAAGTATTAGTAAGGGTCAGAGCAACCGGCGTCTGTGGTTCTGACATGCCAAGGGTATTAGGAACAGGTGCCCACTATTATCCCATCATATTAGGCCATGAATTTTCTGGTCAAGTAGCGGAGATAGGAAGTAAGGTAAGCAATGTGGCTGTGGGAGATAAGGTATCAGGCGCCCCCCTTATGCCTTGCCATAAGTGCATAGATTGCTCAAAAGGTCATTACTCCCAGTGCAAAAATTATAGCTTTATAGGTTCTAGAACTTCCGGCAGCTGGGCTGAGTATGTAAAGATGCCAGCCATCAATGCAGTTAAGTTACCTGATGAGCTGGGCTTTGTTGAAGGGGCCTTTTTGGAACCCATAACTGTAGCCTTGCATGGTCTTTTTGTTATGGATTTTAAGGGAGGCACAGACCTTGCAATTGTAGGAATGGGAACCATAGGACTTTTGACCTTACAATGCGCCAAGGCCTTGGGAGCAAAAAACATTTACGCATTTGACATTGATGATGAGAAGCTGGATATCGCTAAGGAATATGGAGCTCATGCCTGTATAAATACAGGGAAGCAGGGCTTTAAGGACGAAATCTGGAAAGCTACTAATGATCGGGGTTTTGAACAGGTGATTGAAACCGCAGGAGTAGAATTTACCGAGAAACTGAGCTTGGAGATAGCATCCAATAAAGGGAATGTTATGTTTATTGGCACTCCCTCAAAACCTATTTCTCTTGAGCCTCGGGAATTTGAGTACATCAATCGTAAGGAACTAACTGTTCGTGGATCCTGGATGTCCTATTCTGCGCCTTTTCCAGGGAAAGAATGGGAACTAGCAGCTTACTACCTAAACAGGGAGCAGATAAAGGTGGATAGACTAATCGATCGAAAGATAGGTATGGAATCTATCGCAAGTGCCTTTAATGATCTAAAGGTGCCTGGAAAGGTCAAAGGCAAAATTCTAATGGAGGTATGAAGATGTCAAAAAAATATCTTCTGGCTGTGGACCTTGGTACATCGGGCTGTAAGGTTGCGGTATTTGATTTTGGCGGTAGTGTAAAAGGAAGCTGGACCGGTGGATATGAAACCTATTATCCACATACTGGGTATGTTGAACAAGACCCTAAAGAGTGGTGGCAGGTTGCTGGCCAGGGAATAAGGACTGTGCTCGAGGAAAATGGAATTAATCCCGGTCAGATAGCAGCTATTGGAGTAGATGGTACGAGCTGGGCTTGCATCCCTGTAGATAGAGAGGGAATACCCCTGCGACCTGCTATGCTTTGGCTAGATCGTAGGGCCGAAAAACAAGCTGATTGGATGAAAGAAAGATCAGGTGAAGACCGACTTATAAGTGTTAATGGTAATCCCGTAGACCCTGCTTATATTACACCTAAAGTCCTATGGCTTAAGGAGAATGAGCCTGATATATACAAAAGGACATACAAGTTTCTTCAAAGCAATAGCTACCTAGTATACAAGTTGACAGGCAAGTATTCTCAGGATTACTCTCAGGGCTATGGTTTCCACTTCTTTAACATCTCAAAAGGAGACTGGGAGAAGGATATAGCCCATGAGCTAGGAATTCCCTTAGATCTTATGGCGCCCCTTTATCATAGTCATGAGGTGGTAGGAACAGTAACAGCCGAAGCTGCCCAGGAGACGGGACTAATATCTGGAATCCCTGTGGTAGCAGGAGGCCTGGATGCCGCCTGTTGTACCTTAGGGGCAGGAGTAATCAAGCCGGGACAAACTCAGGAGCAGGGGGGTCAGGCGGGAGGTATGAGTATCCAAGTTGATCATCCCCTTATCCATCCCAAGCTTATTTTAGGATACCATGTTATACCTAATCAGTGGCTGCTTCAGGGAGGTACAGTAGGAGGCAGTGGCACCTTGCGGTGGTTTAATGAGCAACTAGGGGCCTTTGAGCAGTTAGAGGGAAAAGAAAGAGGTATGAGTCCCTATGAAATAATGGACCAGGAAGCCCAAAGTATTAGCCCTGGTAGTGATGGATTAATATTTTTGCCTTATATGGCGGGTGAGAGATCTCCTATCTGGGATAGCAAGGCCAGAGGGGTTATCTTTGGACTATCCTACCATAAAACAAGGGCTCATATGATTCGCTCTATCATGGAAGGTGTGGGCTTTTCCCTGCTTCACAACCTAGAAACGGCAGAGGAAGTAGGGGCCGAGGTAGGAGTCCTTAACAGTGTAGGAGGAGCGGCCAATAGTCAGGTATGGACTCAGATAAAAGCCGATATTACAGGAAAGACCATCCAAGTCCCCTTCTCGGATCATGCCACATCCTTAGGCGCAGCAATCCTTGCCGGTATAGGGGCTGGGGTGTATTCTAGCTTTGAAGAAGCTGTAAGCAAGACGGTGCGGATTCAGCGCACCCATGAGCCCGATCACGAAGCTGGCAAAGTTTATAGGGCTTATTATAAGTTGTATCTAGGCTTATACCAAAAACTTAAAGATTCTTTTGAAGAGCTTTATGAAATCCAATGATTAATCTTTGGATATGTATATTACACGTCTATTATAAGAGATAATTCGAAAGGAGAAAAAGCCTATGTTAAAAGGTATTCCCTCTATATTATCACCCGAATTACTTAAAATCCTTATGGAGATGGGTCATGGTGATGAAATCGTCATTTCAGATGGGAACTTTCCCGCTGCCAGTATGGCTCAAAGGTTAGTCCGGTGCGATGGTCACGGGGTGCCGGAAATCCTGGACGCTATATTAAAACTATTCCCTTTGGATAGCTATGTGGACCATCCTGTTGCACTAATGGAAGTAGTACCTGGTGATCCAGTTAAACCCCTTATATGGGATGAATATGGAGCTATTGTACAGAGGTATGATAAAGAAGTGGCAGACTTTGAGCACATAGAGCGCTTTGCCTTTTATGAGCGTTCAAAGAAAGCCTATGCTGTTGTAGCAACAGGGGAGAAAGCCCTCTATGCTAACATAATATTAAAAAAAGGTGTTGTCACCGAGTAAAATTTTGAGGAGGAGTTTACCTATGAAAGACAATAAGTTCACTATTGCTCCAGACGGAGTAGATCCTAATAAGGTGCCCAAAAGAAAGCTCTATACCGGGGCTGAAATTCCAGCCGTTGGCCTGGGTACTTTCGGTTCGGATCGTTTTTCAGGAGAAGATATTGCAGAGGCTGTAAAAGGTGCCATATCTGTGGGCTATAGACATATAGATTGTGCTTCTGTATATGGAAATGAACATTTAATTGGGGATGTTCTGCAAGAGGTCATGGATGAAGGCATTAAGCGGGAAGAATTGTGGATTAGCTCTAAACTGTGGAATGATATGCATGGGGAAGGCGACGTCCTTTTATCAGTAGCTAAAACATTGAAGGATTTAAAGCTTGACTACTTGGATATGTATTTTGTACACTGGCCATTTCCTAATTATCATGCTCCGGGGGTTAGCGTAGATTCTCGTGACCCCGACGCAAAGCCCTATGTTCATGAGAATTTTATGAAAACTTGGCGTCAAATGGAGAGGTTGGTGGAAGCAGGACTAGTAAGGCACATTGGTACTTCCAATATGACTGTACCCAAACTGAAGCTGGTATTAAGGGATGCTAAAATAAAGCCGGCATGCAACCAGATGGAACTCCACCCTCATTTCCAGCAGCCTGAACTGTTTAAGTTTGTTATGGATAATGGTATTGTACCTATTGGTTTTTCTCCAATAGGGTCCCCAACACGGCCTGATAGGGATATGACACCTGAGGATACTGTAGACATTGAAGATCCGGTTATTGTAAAGATAGCAGAGAGATTGAATGTTCATCCTGCAGTGGTATGTGTAAAATGGGCTGTACAACGGGGCCAAGTGCCTATTCCTTTTTCCATCCGCCGCAATGAGTATCTCAGTAACCTGAAGTGCAGCGTAACAGAGCCTCTAACAGACCAGGAGATGGAGGAAATAGCGGGGATAGATAAGAATTGCCGCCTGATTAAGGGACAGGTATTCTTATGGGAAGGGGCAAAGGACTGGACTGATTTATGGGACATAGATGGTACCATTACTACCCTGTAAGCCTATGGTGATTGAAGATGGGAGCGCTCAGCAATTATACTGCTTGCTGTGTCAGCTCCCTCTATATTATAATGGCTATTGAGCCAATAACTAAGTTTTATTCGAGTATAAATTAATCAATATTTCTAGGAGGAATAGTAATGTCATTGGTAAATCCAATAAAGATGATAGAGAATGCCCAGAGGGAAGGCTATGCAATCGCGGCATTTAACATACACAATTTAGAGACCATTCAAGCTGTAGTAGAAGCGGCCTGGGAGGAGCGATCTCCCCTAATCATACAAACTACTCCCGGCACCTTAAGACATGCGGGAATCCCTTATGTAGCAGCCTGTGTCAAGACAGCAGCACGGCTCTATGATATCCCCATAGCTCTCCACCTTGACCACTGTGAATCCTTTGAGACAATCATGCAGTGTATTCGTGCAGGCTATACATCGGTTATGATAGATGGTTCCAAGCTTCCCTATGATAGAAATGTAGCTACTGTAAAAAAAGTAGTAGATATTGCTAGAAGCGTAGGAGTATCAGTAGAAGCGGAGATTGGTAAAATCGGAGGAACCGAGGATGATATGACAGTTGATGAGAGTGAGGCTGCCCTTACTATACCGGAGGAGGCTGAGGATTTTGCTCGTGCTACCGGTGTTGATATCCTAGCTATTGCTATCGGTACAGCTCACGGACTATACAAAGGTGAACCCAAGCTGGACTTTGAAAGGCTATCGGCTATTAGGGAAAGAGTAGATATTCCTTTGGTACTCCATGGAGGATCAGGGGTTAGTGATGAGGCAATTAGAGAGTCCATAAAGCGGGGAATATGCAAGATAAATATTGCCACTGAGTTGAAAGTTCCTATGGCCCAGGCAATCCAGGATGTATTTGCAGCAAATCCTGAAGAAAATGATCCTAGACAGTACATGGGCAAAGCTAAGGAAGCCGTAAAGGAGGTAGCTCGCAAAAAAATTCAGCTATGTGGTTCAAGTGGTAGAGCTTGGGAGGGTATAAGATGATTTTGACGGTTACCCTCAATCCAGCTGTTGATAAGGTTTATGAAGTGGAGTCCTTTGCTGTAGGAGATGTATTTAGGCCTACTAGTATGTGGGCTACTCCTGGAGGGAAGGGCCTTAACGTTTCTAGGGTGGCTACAATCCTAGGACAAGAGGTTATGGCTACAGGCTTTCTAGGTGGAGCCAACGGTGGGTTTATACGAAGCCAGCTGAAAGAGCAAGGGATAATTGATGCCTTTGTGGAGATAGAAGGGGAGACTCGAATATGTATAGCTATCAACGATCCAAAAGGCGATACATCCACCGAGCTGCTAGAATCAGGACCTATTATATCTCCTAAAGAGCAGGAAGAGTTTTTGGATAACTTTAAAACTATTGCCAAAAGGGCAGATCTTGTAACTATGTCAGGCAGCCTGCCAAGGGGCTTGTCCTTAGATTTTTATGGGAAGCTTATAGAAGTCTGTAGGGAACTAGGCAAGAGGGTATTGTTGGATACTAGCGGTGAGACCCTAGTTAAAAGCTTGGAGTATACGCCTTTTATGGTAAAGCCCAACCAAACTGAGCTGGAGGCCATAACAGGGAAAAGGATGGAAAGGGATCAGGATATTCTGGAGGCGGCACTTGAAATAAACCAAAAAGGAATTGAGCTGGTATGCGTTACCCTGGGAGGTCATGGTAGCCTTGCAGTGACAAAGGAAGGAAATTTCCGGCTCCAGGCTCCGCCGATTGAGACTATCAGTGCAGTAGGGTCAGGGGACTCTTTTGTAGCCGGATGCGCAGTAGCCTTAAGCCAGGGTAAAGATATTGAAGAGGTCCTTAAAACTGGTATGGCCTGTGGGATGGCAAACACCCAGTTTTCCACCACTGGTTATGTTAGCATAGATTTGGTCGATAAGTTTTTTGATATGGTGGATATCAAAAAGTATTAAACTTACTGGATATAGATCTTATATATAATTAGCCTCTTGTACCGGTTGAAGAGTTATTGGTATACGAACTTAATGTCTATTGAATGTTGACTTCGCCACTAATTTGGAGAAAACTAAGGTTTATTATATTATCCGTGAAGACCTTCTCCTATCAATAGATCATTATAGACTGTAAACGGTAGGGGCAAAGAATATTATGGATATCCCACGGGGCTGGAGTTTTAGAGATTGGAATAAGATTCTTTACTATAACTATATTGAACTAACATAACATATCAAGTTCATTGGTTGATTTCCTTCTATACTATTAATTACGACGAAGGTACTTGAACTCAATTCGACTGCTGATAATCACTAAGTATCACTGTAAAAAGTTTACATACATTAAAGATAGGATCTAAAAGAGGGGGGCATTGTATGGATAATAAAAGGTATTTAGAGGAAATAGAAAGAGTTATTCAAGAAGGCAAATTCAAAGATAGCTGGGAATCTCTATCGAATTTTACTCCTCCTAAATGGTATGTCGAGGCTAAGTTCGGTATATTTATCCATTGGGGTATTTATTCTGTCCCTGCATTTAATAACGAATGGTATTCAAGGAATATGTATATCCAGGGGTCAGAGGAATACAAGCATCATATTGCTACATATGGTGAGCATAAGGACTTTGGCTACAAGGATTTTATCCCAATGTTTAAGGCAGAGAAATTCGATGCTGATGAGTGGGCAGAGCTTTTCGAAAAAGCGGGAGCCCGTTATGTTGTACCTGTTGCAGAGCATCATGATGGATTCCAGATGTATAAGAGTGAAATTTCTCCCTTTAATGCTTATGAGATGGGGCCTAAGCGAGATGTACTAGGGGAACTAGGGACAGCCTTTGATAAGCGGGGATTGGTTCTCGGAGCTTCTTCTCATAGAGTGGAGCATTGGTTCTTTATGGGACATGGCAAGGAATTTGACAGCGATATCAAGGAACCCTTGGTATGTGGAGATTTTTATTGGCCGGCTATGCCTGAACCCCATCATCATGACCTTTTTAGCCAACCTGAACCTTCCCAGGAGTTTCTGGAGGACTGGCTGGTGCGAACCTGCGAGATTGTGGACCGCTACCGTCCCAAGCTTGTATATTTTGACTGGTGGATACAGCATAGTGCCATAAAGCCCTATCTGAAAAAATTTGCGGCCTATTATTACAACCGGGCCGAGGAATGGGGGATTGATGTAGTAATCAACTACAAGCATGATGCTTTTATGTTTGGATGTGCTGTAGTAGATATAGAACGGGGACAGTTTGCCCAGCAGAAGCCCTATTTTTGGCAGACCGATACAGCAGTTGCAAGGAACTCCTGGTGTTATACTGAAAACAACCAGTACAAGACAGCAAGAGAGATTATTTGTGATTTGGTGGATATAGTGAGCAAAAATGGATGTCTTCTGTTGAATATAGGTCCAAAAGCAGACGGAAGCATTCCAGAAGAGGATAAGTCCATATTGATGGAAATAGGGGAATGGTTAAAGATTAATGGAGAAGCAATCTATGGTAGTAGAGTATGGAGGCTTGCAGGGGAAGGGCCTACACAAATTGCAGAAGGCCAGTTTACTGATGGAAAATCAAAAGCCTTTACCCCTGAAGATATCCGCTTCACGGTAAAAGGTTCAAGTATTTATGCAACAGTATTAGATTTCCCGGAAGACGGTATAGTTAAGATTAAGTCTCTTGGGGAAAAAGATGCTTCTAAGCTGCCACATTTCCATGGAATTATTAAGGATATCTCTGTTCTCGGATTCCAAGAAAAGCCCGTTTGGGAAAGAAAGGAAGAGGGACTTGTAATATCCACAAAAAAAGCAAAAAGCGATAAACCAGTTGTTTATAAAATTGTAATAGACTGATAGGTATAAGATGGGGATATTACTTAAGCGGGGACAGATGCTTATACGTTAGCAGTTCCCCTTAAAAATAGAATCTGAAAAGAGCAAAGAAACTGGTAGCAGACATGAAACTATAGGGTCAGGCTATGACTCTTGATAAAGTAAAAAACATTATTGACAATTAGGAGAGACAGATGCACAAGAGGGAAGACTTAATAAGACAACTAGAGGATATGGGAATTGATAAAAGAGGAACACTATTAGTTCATTCATCTATGAAGAGTATTGGACAAGTTGATGGCGGTGCAGATAGGGTATTAGATGTTTTTATTGAATACATGAAGGAGGGTTTATTGGTCTTTCCCACCCATACATGGTCCTATATAAACGCTAATAACCCTAGGTACTATGTGGATAAATCTCCTTCATGTGTAGGCATATTGACCGAGCTTTTTCGCAAAAGGCCGGGAGTTGTAAGATCCTTGCATCCTACCCATTCAGTAGCAGCACTGGGCAGGGATGCCGAGGAATTTGTAGCAGGAGATGAAAAATGTCCTACGCCCTGTGCTAGAGATTCAGTTTGGGGAAGATTGTTGGATAGAAAGGCACAGATAATGCTGCTGGGAGTTGATCTGCGTCGCAATACCTTCATCCACGGTATAGAGGAATGGGCAGATATCCCAGGAAGACTTACGGATAATTACGAAGAGCTTTATACGGTACTAGCCGATGGGACTGAGATATCAGTGCCTTCTAGAAGGCACTCTGGACTGCCTTGGTCAGAGCATTTTTGGAAGGTAGATAATCTATTCCTTAGAAATGGAGTCATGCATCTAGGCAAGTTCGGAGATGCTCAGGTAAGGGTTTGCCATACTGTCAAGATGGCAGAATTACTATTTGATATACTAAGGGTCAAGCCCGACCTTTTTTCCGACAATGAGCCTCTAGATCCGGAGTATGAGAAATCTTTTTGGTCAAATAAGGCATAGACAGATTTCTAATAAATTAGGCAAATTTCTAATAAATAAGATGTATTATTACCAAGATAGAGGGGGAAGTCAATGAAAAAACCAATGAAACTTTGGTATCAGCAGCCTGCAGGCAAGTGGGTGGAGGCCTTGCCTATTGGCAACGGTAGAATAGGAGCCATGGTATTCTCCATTCCGGACCAAGATGTTTTTATGTTAAACGAAGACACCCTTTGGTCTGGATATCCCAGGGATACTAATGTAGGGAATGCAGGAGATTATTATCCTAAAGCCATTGATCTAGTAATGGAGAAGGGGTACAAGGAAGCCCAGCAGCTCATAGAGAACCATATGCTAGGTGCTTATACACAGTCCTATATGCCCCTTGGGGATCTCAAACTAGATTTTTATGATATTGATAGGGATGAAGTGACAGAATACAGGAGGGAATTAAATCTTAGTGAGGCCCTTGTCACTACTGAATTTATCCATAAGTCAATACATTATAAGCGTGAGACCTTCATATCCCATCCTGATGAGTGCATGCTTATAAAGCTTACAGCTAGTCAACCATCCTCTATAAGCTTTACAGCATCCTTCCATAGTAAGCTTAGGCACAGGGTATCAGCTCAGGATAATACTATTACTGTAGATGGTATTTGTCCTTCCCATGTAGACCCTGATTATATAGAATCCCCAAACCCTGTTGTATACGAGGACCAGGATGACAAAAAGGGAATTAGCTTTAGAAAGCTTGCTATTATTCAAAATCAGGGGGGCAGACTAGTGGCCCATGGACAGACAATATCCATAGAAAATGCCGATAGTGTGATAATTAAGCTATGTGTTAGGACCAGCTTTAATGGATTTGATAAACATCCCTTTTTAGAAGGTAAGGATTTTATCCAGGATGTAGAAAGGGACCGTATGAGGATTAAAGATCAGCCATACCATTTACTAAAAGCACGTCATATTGAAGACTATCAGGCTCTATACAACCGGGTGGAATTTGATCTAGGTGAAGACCCAAACTATGACCTACCCACGGACAAACGGCTTGAGCTATTTCAAGAGGTTCAGGATGACAAGGGATTGTACTCCTTGATCTTCCAATATGGACGCTATCTTCTCATTGCCAGCTCAAGACAGGGAACCCAGCCTGCAAACCTACAGGGTATTTGGAACCATGAGCTACGTCCGCCTTGGAGCTCTAATTATACTCTAAACATCAATACTGAGATGAACTATTGGCCTGCTGAAATATGTAATCTATCAGAACTACATGAACCTCTCTTTGAATTTATAAAGGATTTACAGGTCACTGGTGCAAGGACAGCCAAACTCCACTATAATGCTGGTGGATTTGTTGCACACCATAATTCAGATTTATGGCGATTATCCAATCCAGTGGGTAATTTTGGACTTGGCACTGCAGGCTATGCTTTTTGGCCCATGTCTGCAGGATGGCTGTGCCAACATCTCTTTGAGCATTATGAATATAGCTTGGATAGGGGGTTCTTAGAGGCTACTGCTTATCCAGCCATTAAAGGGGCGGCCCAATTCTACTTAGATACCTTGGTGGAAGATAAAGATGGATACCTGATGATGTCTCCTTCCACTTCACCGGAAAATATGTTCCTGTATGAGGACCAAATTTGTTTCGTATCAAAAACTACTACCATGACAACTGCTATCATAAGAGAGGTATTTAATAATTATTTAAAGTGCTGCGAAATCCTTGATATAGATGAAGAAATGATCCATGAGGTAAAAGATAAGCTTCCCAAGCTTTTCCCCTATCAGATTGGCTCAAAAGGACAGCTATTGGAGTGGGAAGAAGAGTTTGAGGAGGCTGATCCCTATCATAGACATATTTCACATATCTATCCCCTGCATCCCGGATTTGACATTAACCCCATGGATACGCCGGAGTTGGCCCAGGCTTGCAGACAAGGTCTCCTTCTACGGGGAGATAAGGGAACGGGTTGGAGTTTGGGATGGAAAATAAATGCTTGGGCTAGGCTCCATGATGGGAACCATGCTCTAAAGCTCTTAAAAGCCCAGCTGGCCTATGTGGATGAAAGTGATATCAATTACGTGGATGGCGGTGGAACCTATATGAATCTTTTTGGTGCCCATCCACCCTTCCAGATTGATGGCAACTTTGGAGCCGCTGCAGGGATTGCAGAATTATTCTTGCAAAGCTATGACAACCAGGTGCTCATTCTGCCTGCCTTACCTGATGAGTTTATTAATGGTCGCATAAGAGGCTTGTGCGCTAAAGGTAGAATAGTGACAGATATTATTTTCAAAGATAATAAACTAGAAAAGATGGAATTTTACACAGAAGCAGAGGAAAGCAGAAAGATGACGTTTATTTATAAGGGGAAATCCCTAGAGATAGATATAGTAAAGGGAAAGAATTATATCCTAGATGAATCAATGTTTGAAAGTTAACCCCTATATTCTTCCAATCATCTTAGAGATTTGTTATAATAATTGTTAAGCAAAATCACTAATAGAGGATACATGTTTTAAATCTATCTATACATAAGTGTATATAACTATAATCAGGTGCTGACAGGCCAGAGGAGGATATTAGAGGATATGGGTCTAATGGTTTTAAACTCCATAGATTTTAAAATAGATAGGGATAGTTTGTTAAAAAGGCTTCATATAGATAAGGATATGGACTGCATAGAAGATATATTAGAGCTTACCCAAATAGCTGGTGAGATTGGTAGACCTAAGGCCATGTATAAAGAAGCTATAATTGATTTTAAGGGTCATGACTATATAATAGTAGATGGAATTAAATTCACTAGTCATATCATGAGAGTCAACTTGGAATCAGTCGATAGGATTTTTCCCTATGTATGTACATGTGGCAGCGAGTTAAATGAGTGGGCTGAGTCTCTAGAGGGTATCTTGGAGCAGTACTGGGTGGATAAAATTATGGAGATAGCCCTGGAACAAGCCCTTGTAGCTTTTGAAAAACACTTGGAAGCCAATTTTAAACTATGGCCTACATCCAATATGAACCCTGGTTCTTTAGAAGACTGGCCTATAAGCCAACAGAAAGAACTCTTTTCTCTATTAGGCGATCCCCATAAGGATATAGGAGTGGAGTTAACTGATAGCTTTTTGATGCTACCTATTAAATCTGTATCGGGTATCCGCTTTTCTACTGATATAGATTTTGAAAATTGTCTGCTTTGTTCCAGAGCAAGCTGTCAAAGTCGCAGATCAGAATTTGATCATAATCTATATAATCAAAGATATAAAAAGTAATATAAAGAGTAGTATAGTAGTATAAAAAAGTAGTATAGATGAGAATCTGGGAGCATCGTGCTTAGCTATTCTACTGTATAGATGATTAAAAAGATATGATAGTGGTATATATAAATAGTAAATGAGAGAGTCAAATTTACCTTCTTAATTTTTATCCCACCAGCGAAAGGAGAGAGAATTTGTGGCTCAAGATATGGCAAAAATATATTACCTGTATCATAGTGGATTTGCAATAAAAGTCAAAGGTAATCTGCTAGTTTTTGACTACTATAGCCATGAATCGCAATCAGGAGCTAGGGGATTAGATCAGGGGACCATTTCAGAAGATGATCTCAAAGAAGGGGAGAGGGTATATGTTTTTGTATCCCATAGCCATGCAGATCATTACAACCCCATTATCTTTGACTGGGATAAGGTCAACAGCAAGATTCATTATTTCCTTAGCTTTGATGTAGATGCACCTTCCAGTGATATAAGATACCACAATATGTACCCCTATGAGGAATATAAAGATGACGATATTCTGGTTAGGACCTATGGTTCCACGGACTTAGGGGTATCCTTTATTGTAGATATAGCTGGCATTAAGATTTTCCATGCAGGGGATCTAAATTGCTGGTATTGGTACTATGAATCAACCCCTGATGAGCTAGAGGAGGATGAGGGGAAGTTTTTAGCGGAATTGGAAAGAATGAAGGATGAAAGGGTAGATATAGCCTTCTTTCCCGTAGATCCCAGACTGGAAGAATACTACTATATGGGGGGAGAATACTTTATAAAAAAATTCAACCCTAAACTTTTTATACCTATGCATTTTGGAGATGATTATAGTATTACCAGAACCTTTGCTAAGAGGTTTAAGTCACTGCCTACCGAGATAGTGGAATTGTCCCATCGGGGGCAGGAGATTATTTATAAATAAAAAATACAAATGAAGGGAGAGTTTTTTCATGAAGTTTAAAATTGCCCATACGAATTTTAATGTTATGGACATGGACAAAAGCGTTGCTTTCTATAAGGAGGCATTGGGTCTTGTTGAGCTTAGAAGGAAAGAAGCCGAGGATGGAAGCTTTACCCTAGTATTTATGGGAGATGGAGTCACAGAGCATCAAATTGAGCTTACATATCTGAGGGATAGAAAAGAGCCCTATGACCTATCTGACAATGAGATCCACCTAGCTTTAGTGGTGGAGGATTTTGAAGCAGCCTATAATCATCATAAGGATATGGGATGTATTTGCTTTGAAAACAAGGATATGGGAATCTATTTTATTGAAGATCCTGATGGATATTGGATAGAGATAGTTCCCCAAAGATGATATAAAGACATATAAGTTTTATGGATACAAAAAAGCAGAGTTAGCTAACTCTGCTTCTGCTTTTCTATACAACAGGGTCCTTGACTGCAGCCCCCTCTGCAGCCACCACAAGCCGATGGCTGGTCGGCAGGAGTCTGGCATCTAGGACAGTGGATATTTTCATCCTCATCAAAGAATGCTCCGCAAGTTGGACATTCTATATGCATGGGTTCATCTCCTTTTTGCCATGTATCGACCTAGTGTAGACATACACTAGATATAATGAGTCAAAATAGATTATCAAACTTCCTTTATATTATACTATATTCATCAATATATAGGAAGTAATTTATTAGCTGAAGCAGTGTGGAATAATTATACATTTTTATTGATACTTGACATAAAACTTAAGTGTAATATACTATAAAAATGTGATTAATAGATTCATTCTTGTTGAAAAATAGATTAAATAATTATGACAGGGAGTGTTTTTTATGTTGGCAATTGGCGGCGATCATGCGGCATTTAGCTTCAAAGAGGAAATAAAGGAATATCTGGATGAAAAGGGTATAGCTTATAAGGATTTTGGTTGTCATTCTCCAGAAAGCACCCATTACCCTATATATGGAGAGAAAGTAGCCAGGGCTGTTGCCAGTGGGGAATATGATAGAGGTATTTTGATATGTGGGACCGGCGTAGGCATATCCCTAGCTGCAAACAAGGTTAAGGGAATACGTGCTGTAGTATGTACCGATTGTTATACCGCTGCATTATCTAAACGGCATAACAATACTAATATATTAGCCTTGGGGGCAAGGGTTGTAGGCATTGACCTTGCTAAGATGATCATAGACACTTGGTTGGAAGCAGAATTTGAGGGCGGCAGGCATCAGAAGAGGGTGGATATGATTATGGCTATAGAGGAAAAGAATAGTTAATATAGTATTGGAGGGTTATAAATGGCTTCAAAGCAAAATGATAATAGTAACTTAGAGAAAAGCTACGGATATGTATGGGACAAATATAGAGGCAAAGAACTAGAAGATTTATTTGCCTTTTCTGAGGGCTACAAGGATTTTATATCAAAATGTAAGACCGAACGAGAGTGCGTTGCAGAATTTATTAGCTTAGCCCAGAAAAATGGGTATCGGGATTTAGCTACTCTTATAGAGCAGGGACAGCCTCTAAAAGCCGGGGACAAGGTATATGCCAGTAATGCAGGTAAAACCTTGGCTCTCTTTAATATTGGCAGTCAAGCTATGGAGAAAGGTTTAAGGATTATTGGTGCCCATGTAGATTCACCCAGGCTGGATTTAAAACAGAATCCCCTATATGAGGATTCAGGACTGGCCCTCTTTAAAACCCATTACTATGGTGGTGTAAAGAAATATCAGTGGGTAACCCTGCCCTTGGCTATTCATGGTGTTGTAATAAAAAAAGACGGTACACTAGTGGATATAGTAATAGGGGAAGATGAAGACGATCCGGTAGTAGGTGTAACGGATCTACTTATTCACCTAGCGTCAGACCAGATGGATAAAAAGCTGTCTAATGCAATTGAGGGTGAAGATCTGAATATATCTATTGGCAGCATTCCAGTGGATGGCAAGGAAGAAAAGGATAGGGTAAAGAAAAATATCCTAAGACTTCTTCATGAGAAATATGATATTACAGAGGAAGACTTTGTTTCAGCAGAGCTTGAAATTGTACCTGCCGGAAGAGCCAGGGATTATGGCCTGGATAGAAGCATGGTCATGGGCTATGGACACGATGACAGGGTATGTGCCTATACTGCCTTTGAAGCACTGATGAATATAGAGAATCCTGATAAAACCTGCGTTGCCCTTATGGTAGATAAAGAGGAGATCGGAAGTGTAGGAGCTACTGGTATGACCTCTAGATTCTTTGAAAACACCGTAGCGGAGATAATGAATCTCCTGGGGGACTATAGTGGGCTTAAGCTGCGTAGAAGCTTGGCTAAGTCAAAGATGCTTTCTGGAGATGTCAGTGCAGCCTTTGACCCAAACTTCCCTTCAGTTATGGAGTCGAGAAACTCGGCCTATTTGGGCAAGGGACTGGCTTTTAACAAATATACAGGTGTTAGAGGTAAAAGTGGCAGCAACGATGCCAACCCAGAATTTATCGCCCAGCTTAGGGCAATTATGGAAAAACACCATGTTACATGGCAAACCGCAGAACTTGGTAAGGTGGACCAGGGGGGCGGTGGCACAATAGCATATATTCTAGCGGAATATGGTATGGATGTTATAGATTGCGGAGTGCCACTTCTCAATATGCATGCTCCATGGGAGGTAGCCAGTAAGGCCGATATATATGAAACTATGAAAGGATATAGGGCATTTTTGCAGGAAGCCTAAGGGTATAAGGGGAGCCGCTAATTACGGCTCCTTTGTCATTCATTAAAGACTAAACATAAGCAGAAGGCTCTTATTATCAAGGATTTTCCCTACTTTTATAGACCTCTACCGGACAGATATATATTAGCAGGCTAGCTGTTATTGTGGTTATTGTCGTGGAGGACCTGGTCAATTACTATAACCAGGGTCAGGAGGAATCCATAATCCTCTCCTTCAACAATATCTACACCATAGGTATCAGCAAAGGAAAACCAGCGTTTGGATACCCTGGCAGCAAGGTGTCCATTCTTTAGAATGGAAAAATCCATGCCCCAAAAGTTACCTTCAATGGTGAAATTACCTAGAGTGCTTGAAATACTAAATTTAGGCCTAAAAAAAGTAAATTCTTTTTTTACCCTAGCTACAGGTTGTCCTGACTGATAAATAATGTATTCAGGGAGAAAGCGAAAGAGCTTTTGCTCTATATAAAACAACTCTTGCCCAGCCATATTGTAGATCCTGAGCTTATCCCCAAAGGAGAAAACTCTACCCCTGACCATAAAATGTTCATTTCCATGTTCGTCTTTTATAGTGAAATTATCTCCAAAGGAGAAGATCTTTTGCCTTACAATAAACCGCATTGTTAATGCCCCCTTTTATCTATTGGATTAATAGCCCTAAACGGTGATGTTGATTACCTATTAATTATATACCAGTTTTTCCTTTTTGGAAGTAAATTTCCTTTAAAAAGCAATTATTCTTTTGTATAATATATATAAATTAACTTGTCGTACTAGTTCAACAGTTACCGCTATGTGAGCATAATGTTCTATTGATAAGTAAAGGCCTTCGCTGATTTGGTTAAGAAAACTTGGCTTATGGAATACAGAAAAACCGTAGCCGAGGCAGCTTCCACCGGTAGTATGCCGGTTTGGAATCGGTAGGTTTTTCAAAGGTCATAAGCTTTAGTTTTATCCAAATCAGTGATGAAGTGAACGTTCAATAGCCATTATGATCATAGGCTTAACTTTCACAAGGAGTTACATTAATCTTTTACCTTGACAGCTGTTACTATATCGGACAATTCAAATTATAGGATGTGAATTACCTTTCAACTATATTTCAGTAGGAAGGATAAAGTTAAACATTACTTTTAACTCACGGGTCTAAACAATAGAAGCGGATGATAACTTGGAAAGAAGCTTAGAAAAACTCTGAGAATCTAAATAAATGTATCCTTATTGATGAGGAGGAATAGGTGATGAGAATATTACATACATCGGATTGGCATTTAGGAAAGACTTTGGAAGGGCATAGTCGTTTAGAGGAACAAAAACTCTTTTTGGAGGAACTGGTAACTATAGTAGAAGATCAAAAGGTAGACCTTATAATTATAGCAGGGGATATATATGATACTTCCAATCCCCCCGCTACAGCAGAAAAACTTTTCTACGACACCATGGGTCGAATTGCTAATTTTGGACAGAGATGTGTTCTAGTCATTGCAGGTAATCATGATAATCCTGATAGGCTAGAAGCAGCCAGTCCTCTAGCAAATACTCATGGTGTTATTTTATTAGGGAGTCCTAGTAGTAAACCAGAGCTTGGCAGCTACGGAGATATAGAAATCCTAGAGGCAGGAGACAACTATATAAACATTTGCATAAGACATGAAGAAGCGGTCATTGTCACCTTACCCTATCCTAGTGAAAAGAGGCTCAATGAAATATTTTCTGCCGGCTGGGATGAAGAGATTAGGAGGCAGAGTTATAGTCAGAGGATAGGCGAGATTATGAAAAGAGCATCAAAAAGATTTCGAGACCATACCATTAACTTGGCAGTAAGCCATCTCTATATAACAGGCGGAAGGGAAAGTGGCTCCGAGCGTCCCATACAATTAGGAGGCAGCTATGCAGTGGAATCATCCATGCTCCCTGATGCTCAATATATAGCATTAGGCCATTTACATAGAAGCCAAAGGGTATCAGGAAGTCAAAAGAGAGCCTGTTACTCTGGTTCACCCCTCCAGTATAGCCGAAGCGAGGCTCAAAATAGCAATAGTGTTTATATAGTGGATCTAGTAGCTGGCCAGGAAGCCCAGGTAGAAGAAGTATTTTTAAAGAATTATAAGCCCATAGAGATTTGGAAGTGTAAGGGTATAGAAGAAGCCATGGAAAAATGCCGCAGCAATAGCGGAAGAAATGTTTGGGCTTATCTTGAAATCCAAACCGATAGGGAGATAACCCAACAGCAAATGAAGGACATGAAGGATTTGGTGACGGATATTGTTCAAATCTATCCCAAGTTTTATGATGTTGAGGGACAGGATGGTGCAGATCAAGAGGATTATCAGGAGATTGCCATAGATGAACTTTTCAAGGGCTATTATAAAAGTGTGTATGGATCGGAGATTCCTGAAGAGCTGTTGACCTTATTTTATGAAATAGTCGAGGAAGGGGAAGAAAAAGATGAAGCCGAAACTGCTGAAGATCAGGGGGCTTAATAGCTTTATTGAAGAGCAGGTCATAGATTTTGAGACTTTAATGGAATATGGGCTATTTGGTATATTTGGGCCTACAGGCAGTGGGAAATCCACTATTTTAGATGCCATTACCCTAGCTCTCTATGGTGAGATTCCCCGCTGTGCGGGGAAAAGACTAAAGGGGATAATCAATACTGATATGGATAGTGTCTACGTTTACTTTGAATTTGAACTAGGGCCTAGCTCCCGAAAAAGGACATATAGCGTAGAACGTGTAATTAAGAGGACCAAGTCCGGGGGCACCATCACCGATAAGGCTCTGGTATGTGATATTACTCATAAATCTGATAAGAAGGTTTTAGGGGACAGGGCGACCTCTACTAACCAGATTCTTATGGAGATTATTGGATTAAAGGCAGAAGATTTTATGAAATCTGTTGTACTGCCTCAGGGCAGCTTTAGCGAATTTTTGCAGCTTGATGGTAAGCCTAGGCGTGAAATGTTGGAGCGAATTTTTGGGCTGGAGGAATATGGCTATGAACTATTAAATAAGGCTACTTCCTATCAAAGAAGAAAGAAGGATGAGATGCAGAGGTTGGAAGGGCAGCTATCTTCCTATGACGATATAGATAAGCAGAAGCTAGATGAACTCAATAATCGAAAAAAAGAGCTGGAAGCAAGCGTAAAGAACTTGACCAAAGAATACCAAGAAACTAAAGCTACTTACGAAAGCTATAGCAAAATATGGGGTTTTCAGCAAGACCTAGATAAGGTCTCCAAAGAATATGAAGACATGATTGAGCAAAAGGATATATACCTTTTAAAGGAGGATAGGCTAGACAGGGCAAATAAGGCTTTGGCCTTAAAACCCTTCATTGATAGAATTCAGAACCTTGAAAAGAATCTAGTTGAAAGGAAGAGCGACAAACGAAAACTCCATGAAGACCTTCAGAAGATATATCAGATAGTAGATGAATTACAAGTAAAATGGAAGGCAGCTAGAGAGGAAAATGAAAATCTACTACCTGATCTAATTAGTGCTCGAGAAGACCTATCCCGAGCAGTGAAGTCCTTTGAAGCTAGGGAAGAGCAGGAGAAGGAAAGAAGAAGGCTAGATAAGCAGATAGGGGATATAGAAAGAGATCTTAAGCAATGCCAGAGAAGGAAAGGGGAGCTGGAAGAGACCCTTAAATCCTTATTACTTGAGTTGGATGACCTAAAAGGCCAAGAACAGAAATATATAGTCAGCTTCTTGGATAGACAAAATATAGAAAAAGGTCATGAAATAGAGAAGGAATACAAGAGGCTTTTAGCTGAGAGTAAAGAATTGGAGAAGAAGAAACAGTCCTATAGGGAAAAGGTTGATGATGGTGAAAAGATCTATAATGAGATAGCTAAGGCATTAAAAGAGAAAGAGGACATAATGGATGGACTGCAAAATAAGAAAAAAGAACTAGAAGAAAAGTGTCCAGGTGATGGGAATAGTCTGCTGGCCGGGCAAGAAGGGATAAACAAGCTAAGAGATGAAATAAAAGATGAGGAGTTACTAGTAGAAGATCTACACAAAGCCCACGAAAAGATTAAGGAATTGTCAGCCAAAGCCCAAGACTATAAGAGAGAGATTGATAGGGGCAGGAAAGAATACCAGAAGCAAAATGCCTTACTTAGTGGAATAGAAGAAGAGATAGCTGACTCAGAAGCCGAGCATATGGCGGCTTTACTTGCCAAGGATCTACAAGACGGTAAATCCTGCCCCGTATGTGGTTCTAAGAATCATCCCATACCTGCTCTTTCCCAGGGGAAAACCCAACATATTGACGCATTAAAGGATAAACAATCTAGTGTCAGGGATAGGATATTCAGCCTACAAAATCTTTTGGCTACTTATCAAGCTGAGCTGGGATCGGTTTCCTCTCTGATAAAGGAAGAAGAGGACAAGCTGGATGGTAGAGATTATAAGCTTATAGAGGCTAAAGTAGAAGATAAGAAAAAGGAACTTGAAAGACTTAGAAATGAGTTCCAACTTTTTAAGGCTAATTTGGAAAAATGGGATAAGGAGTATAAGGCCTGTAACAAAGCTATTGAGGAACAAAGCTCTCTATTATCTGATCTTAGACATCAATATACTGGACTGGGGTTTACTTTAAAGAACAATAGGGGCATTTTGGAAGAGACAGAAGGGCTCTACAAAACCAATGATTCCAAACTCCAGGAAACCTCAAAAGTATACAGGGAGATACAAAGGGAGACCAAGATAGAAAACTTTGGCCAGGCGGCCAAGCAGGTAAGGGAATGGGATGAAAAGGTAGAAGCCTTGCGCCATAAAATAAGCCAGAAGACAAAAGCAATTGATGAAGGCAATAAAACGGTGGATGAGCTAAATGGTGAGATTAGCAGACACCGAGTAGATTTGACTAGGATGGAAGAACAAAGACGGCATAGGGATGACAATATAGCTCAGTTGACCAATGAGATTAATGAAATATCGGGTGGACAGGATCCCAGAAAAAAGCTTGAGGAAATAGAAAGTAAGATTGGCCATATCAGGGAGCATTGGGAGAAAACTAACCAGAAATGGGAAGAAGAAAATAAGCGAAAGGATATGCTTGATAAGCAGTATAATACCCTTAGGGAAAACTACATTCTCCTTGAGGGGCAATACAAAGATGAAGCTGATGAGTTAGCCGGTATGTTGGCTCAAAAGGGTTTTGTTGATAGGGAAACGGCTTTAGAGTCTTTATTATCCCCTGAAGGTATGAAAGAATTGGATAAGGGGATAAAGGAATATTACTCTGCTATAAATATTTTGAAGGATAGAACTCGTGATTTACAGGAGAAGCTGCAAGGAAAAAGCATTGACCAAGAAAAGTGGTCTTCTATACAGGAGCAGGTAGAAAGTCTGGAAGCTCAATTAGAAGCCCAAAGGGCAGAGTTTATCAAGGTAGATATGAATATCCAAGACATGGGGGAAAAACTAGCTCATAAGCTGAGACTATTAAGGGCAAAGCAAGCTTTGAAAAAACAGCTAGACCATATTAATCAGCTCATGTATCTGCTGAGGGGAAAGAAATTTGTTGATTTTGTGGCCAAAAGGCAGCTTCAGAGTATAGCCCGAGGAGCTTCCCAGGGGCTTAAGGATATTACTCGGGGCAGATATGCCCTGGAACTGGATGGGGAAGGTAATTTTATCATTAGGGATGATTTCAATGGAGGAGTCAGAAGGCCTACCCACACCCTATCAGGTGGAGAAACCTTTGTAACCTCCCTATCTCTTGCTCTGGCATTATCCTCTCGGATACAGCTGGGCAAGGCTTCCCTAGACTTCTTTTTCCTGGATGAGGGATTTGGTACCCTGGATGCAGAATTACTCGATGTGGTCATCACTTCCCTAGAACAGCTTAAAAACCATAGCATATGCGTAGGCCTCATAAGTCATGTAGAAGAGTTAAAGCAGCGGCTTCCCCGAAAACTTATTGTAAGCCCTGCCATCTCTGGAGAAAGGGGAAGCCTGGTGACTATGGACTAAATAGGATAGGTGGATTTGTGGAGACAGATTTCAATAGCCATTATTACTATAGCCTCAACTGATAAAAGGCTCTATGTTGAACATATTGGATACTATATACCATGTAGCTGTGAGGGGTAGATTTATGGTCCAGTAGAAAACCCCTCTCAGTCCGTATTCCTGGACCAACTGATATTTATAATAATGGCTTAAAGCGTCTTCAAACCATGCCCTATGCTGTATGCCCCTAGCATCTGTATAATCCATAAAGGGCTGTTTCACTTCCTCATCGAAGATGATGGGTGCATTGTAAGTCCTGCCTATTTCCCATATCCGTTCAAGAGTAACAGTCGTGGCTCGGTTAGAGGGTTCATAGGGCAAAGACCAATTATAACCATAATTGGTCAAACCCATCACTATATTGTTTGCTGGTATATTACTAGCTATGGCATAATCCAATACCCTTCTCACAAAGGGAAGTGGGGCAGTAGGACTGGGTGGGCCTGCCTGCCATCCCCATTCATAGGTCATGATAGCTGCTAAATCCATATAAGGTGCCAAAGCACTGTAATCGAAGAAGCCTGCCCAGGGTCTATCTGGTAGATCCTCCCATTTAGCAGCAATATTCACACCTAGAAGTTTATTCTCACTATGGAGTCTCTGGTAGAGCAAGCGAATAAAATTTGTAAATAAATCCCTGTCCTCAGGATAAAGATTTTCAAAATCTATCATTACACCAGGTAAATTATATTCTCCTAGAAATACCATAATATTATCAGTAAGAGTATTAAGGGTTTCCTCATTTGAAACAATGGCTCTACCCAGGTCGCTATTAAACTCTCCCTCTTGCAGATTGGTAAGAACAGGGAAAACACCTATCCCCATATTGTTGGCAGCAGCTAAGGTATCAGCATCTATAGTTCCTATTATTTGGCCGGACGCTGTAACAGGGAAATCGAATATCCCTAGGTAGGTCAGGTATTGACCCAAGGAATTTATCAAGAAATTATCCGGATCGGACACTGGAAGATAATAGCCAAAAGTTTCGATTGGGGACTCAGCTCTAGCCTCATCCCTAGATCGGATAATCAGGGTTTGCCCTACAGAAAGATCGAAAGGGTAGGTAAGGGCATTTAGTGATATAAGATCATTAACACTAATATTAAATTGCTGGGCGATAGAATAAAGAGTATCCCCCGGTTCTACCCTATATGTAATCTCAGTGTCAGCTTCCTCTATTGGAATGACCAGATTCATGCCTGTTACCAATGGTTCTGCCATATTAAGACCATTTACGTCGGCTATTGCCTGGGGAGAGACATTGTATGCCAGCCCTATAGCATATAGGGTATCACCGGCTAGTACAGTATAGAATTCCATACAATCACCACCAAATGTTTTCTATATCAGTATATGAAATCATATGCTGATGGTGATATCAATTCATTGTTTTATTAGTACAATAATGGAGAGCCCAGCAATATAGATGGTAGCAGAGACAAAAGCAATATGCTATAATTGAGAACACTAGCAATATATGGAGGTTAACTCATGGATAAAAAGGTTGAATCAAAAACAGTGGGGTATTCTCGTACCGTCATGTCCCGAATTATGCTGCCTAGCGAAGCAAACCCAGCAGGCAATGTGCATGGTGGCGAGATTATGAAGTTTATGGATACTACGGCTTTTGTTGCGGCCGTCAAGCATTGTCGGACTAATGTAGTGACAGCACGGGTGGACGAGTTGGAATTCTATCTGCCAATCCTGGTAGGGCAGCTGGTAACTTGCAGGGCTAGACTGGTATTTGTAGGGAAAAGCTCCATGGAAGTAGCTGTACAAGTACAAGTTGAGGACTTAAAAATCGATAAACCTCCTAAGACCGCTCTTACTGCCTACTTTACCATGGTGGCATTGGATGATAATTGTAACCCTTGCAGGGTTCCCAGGTTAGAGCTTAGAAGTCCGGAGGAAGAGGCCTTATTCAAGAAACGGGAGAAAATATATTTGGCCAACAAGGGCAAGCGGAAATCCAATTAGTTAAATGACTTCCTCTATAACTTGCTTTCATCTTATATGTAAAGAAACTAGTATCCAGTAATCTTCTACAAAGCAGGAATTATCTGACGGCTTGTAGAATAAAGCAGGAATTATCTGATGGCTTGTAGAATAGGGTATTAATACATAATCAAGGAGGGAGTAGCATGTGGAGTCCGGATAAATACTTAGGGACTTTATATAGGAAGATCAGGCCTAAATTCCATTTTGATGTTCGACATATGGATGAATACTCTAGATGGAGAGATGGGCTGAGAGAGACATTTGCTAGGAATTTAGGAGACTTCCTCAAGGCTAGACCCGATTTAAATCCAAGAGTTATAGAAGAAAGGGAATACAGGGACTATTTTCTCCAGCGAGTAGTCTATGATAGTGATGAGTATCTATCAATACCTGCCTATATACTAAAACCAAAAGACGTATCCGGGGAGCTGCCCGCCATAGTAGCCTGTCATGGCCATGGATATGGGAGTAAAGAGATAGTAGGCCTTAACCCGGATGGGACGGACAATCATGATGATCCGGGTTATCAAAAGAACTTTGCTATAGAACTGGTAAAGAGGGGTTTTTTTGTCATAGCTCCTGATCTATTGGGATTTGGAGACCGAAGACTGGAAGAAGATAAGAATAAGGAAGCCAATGAAAACTCCTGTCATATGATATCCACATATCTGCTCATGTTGGGCAAGACCATAGCCGGCCTTAGGATATATGATATTATGCGCACCATAGATTATCTAGAAAGCCGAGATGATGTAGATAATGAGAGGATTGGCTGTATGGGAATATCTGGGGGAGGTCTGGTTTGCGGCTTTACAACTGCATTAGATAGTAGAATAAAAGCAGCAGTTATTAGTGGCTATACCAGTACATTTATTGACAGTATTATGTCCATTTGGCATTGTGTAGATAATTTTATTCCGGGAATTGTAAAGAAAGCGGAGATGCCTGATCTTCTAGGTCTCATTGCTCCTAGACCCTTACTTATTGAATCTGGAATCAATGATCCCATTTTCCCTATTGAGGCTACTAAAGAGGCTTATGACAGGATAAAAAATATATATACTTTTTTAGGGGCTGAAGACAAAATAGATTCTGATTTTTTTCATGGTCAGCATGAGATATCCGGAGCAAAGGCATATGATTGGATGGAGAGATGGTTGGGAGAGTAATCTGGGATTTTAGATACCTGGGACAATACCCTTTATCTATTCTTATAATAAAATATGGCCAGTTGGGTTCTATCCCTCAGCATCAGCTTTTGTAAGATGGTGCTTAGGCTATTTCGTACTGTTCCTTCACTTAAATATAGTTTACTAGCTATTTCCTTATTGCTTAAACCTTCAGCGACTAGAGTTATAATGCTTAGCTCCCTGCTGGTAATTCCGAATCTGGATAAGTCAGCTTTTTTACTGCTGCCTATAAGGGAAGGTATTTTTGTTACAATATCTTCACCAAAAACGCTGTGCCCAATATATACAGCTTTAAGTGAGGGGACTATGCTTTCGAAGTTCTGCTTTATGATATAGCCTTTGGCTCCCATTTTCAATGCTTTAACAATATACTCATTGTCTGAAAATGTGGTTAAGAAGAGTATCCTTGCATTTTTATCCTCTTTTAAAATGATCTCTCCTGCTTCCAGACCGCTCATTGCGGGCATTCTAATGTCCATAAGCAAAATATCAGGTCTATGCTTCTTATAAAGCTCAATAGCCTCATTTCCGTCATAACCCATGTCTACTACAGATATCTCCTTATCTGCTTCTAATATGGTTTTTAAAGCTATACAAACCAATTTATCATCATCCACTATTACCACTCTCATAATTTAACAACCCTTTCAACAAAATGATTTCAAAGCCTTAGGAATGGTTATTCTTGGGGGCAGATATAAATATTCTAAATCCTTTGTCAAAGCTGATATTTATATTGCCATCCAATGCAGCTACCCTATCTTGGATATTTCTCAACCCAATACCTTCTTTGATTGGCTCCCCAGGCTGCATTATAGATTTATTTGGCGATTTAGCTTTAATTGGATTACCGTTATCCTCTATGACCATTTGATAAAGGGCGGGATGTTCTCTAAGGATTATAGAAACTCTGGTAGCATTGGAATGCTTTATTACATTTGCCAAAGCTTCCTTGATCACCGAGATAAAGCAATATTTTATCTCTTTATCAGGGTTGCTCTCTATATCATAGTCAAAATTAATGGCCAAAGTTTCCATGTTTTCAATTAGCTTTTGAACTTCTGTTTTCAAATCTATTGATTCCTCATGTAAATCATGTACACTTGTGCGTATATTGTCCATGGCTTCAGTCAATGTGTCTTTTATGGAATTTAGGCTTTCCTTTATATTTTCATCTTTATTCATTGTAAGCAGTGCTCCTATCTGCAGAATTGATCTAGACAGCATATGCCCCACATTATCATGAATATCCCTAGCTATTCTATTTCGTTCATTTAAGGTTGCCAAATTAATTTCGTAATCCTGCTTTTCCATGAGGGATTTGTTTTTCTTCTCTAACTGCATTGATACTTCCTTGGCCTTATATTGGAGTTCATAGTATTCTTTTTTCATATTTTGAAGTGATATGGTACGATATTTTAATATATATACAACAATCAAGAATATAAGAATCAAAAGATTATTAAGTGAGGAGCTACCAGTCCAGTTAACCATTAAAGGCAGTAGAGCAAAAGTCCAAATCCACTTCGTTCTAAAGATTAAAATATCGTAGCATATTAGGGGTATAAAAAATAAAAAGGCTGGCTCAAAAAAACAAATAATGATAAAAGCAAAATAAATTCCTGATATAATTCTATAATCTTCAAAATAGCTAAGCAGTGCACTTAATAGGACAACTATTAGGATTGGTATTACCATATAAATATGATCTACACTAGGTATATAGAGTGTTAGGGTAATCATCAATATTAAAAGCTTATCAATCAACTTATCCATGCTATTATCAATCCTCTATGTTCCAAGAGTAAAATTACACATTAACTTTAACATAGATTTTTATACTGTTCAAGAAACATTATTACATTTGTCATCTTTGTTAGGAATATAATCACTTACAAATAAAGGCTAAGCAGAGTAAAATAAACTAGAAGGCATAAGTCATGAGATAAATGCTTGCTGGCAATTACAAATGTAGATTTGATCAGCATA
>JAAYTG010000203.1 GCA_012518075.1 Clostridiales bacterium
CCAAGTGGATTTGACTGTTCAGGATTTACCAGTTATGTTTATAGGCAGTTTGGAGTTAATATTACACATAGTTCTGTGGGTCAAAGATCTGTAGGTAAATCTGTATCTAAATCCAACTTACAGCCGGGAGATATTGTCTGCTTTACAGGAAGTGGTGGTGCTAGCGGGCATGTAGGAATCTACATAGGGGGAAATCAGTTTGTTCACGCATCTACTTATAAAACCGGTGTTAAGGTAAGTAGTTTGAATGATGGTAGATATCCACAAAGATATGTAACCGCCAGGAGGATTTTCAATTAATCCAGGGAAAAGAATCATTATACTAAAAAGAAGAATTATATAAAAAAGAAGCAGCCAACTTGGTTGCTTCTTTTGATATGGGAATAAATATTTTTAAGGTCATATTTCACCACGCTTATTTAATATATTTAAATGAGATTACTTCTTAGCTTTGGAAAGTGGTGAGATTATTTGGAAAGAATAAGGGTAAGCCAAAAACCCAATCTAGCCTATAATATTGTTGTGATTTTGCTAATAATAGGAATCCTGTTATTAAGTCTTCGTCTCTTATCAAATAGTAAGATATTTTTGAAGGATAATAGCTTACCATCAGAATCCAGGAATTCTTTAGAAGATGAAGAAGGAGACAAGGCTGGAGAGGGAAAGGATTTTTTTTCAGAAATATGGATTCGTATAAAGGGCATGGACTTTACCAATCCTACTTTTATATTATCTTCTCATATGCCCTACCTAAATATAGATAACTTGGCAAATGAATCTGAGTATATATCAGAGGGAAAGGATGAAACAGTGGTCACTTCGGCTGACCAGGGACAGGGGGTTTCACGGCAAAGCCAGCGGCCATCCACTGAGGAAATGGCGCAGTATCAGGAGTCAGAAGGCCAAGATCAAGAGATATCTGAAGATATGCAAATACAAATACAAATAAAGAATATAAGTGATGACCTACCTCCGGTTAATCTCACAGGAGAAGGGCCCCAAATTCTTATTTATCACACCCATTCCAGGGAAGCCTATAGGCAGGACCCAAGCAGCCCATATAAGGCCATTGCCGCCTTTCGGTGTAACGATCTAAACCAAACCGTAGTAGGGGTGGGTGATGAGTTAGCTCGCCAGCTTGAGAGACGGAATATTCCCGTATTACATGATAAAACTGACCACGAGGTATATACTTGGAAGTCTGGCCTCTACCCCCGATCCCTAGAAACCATTAAGAAGAGGCAAGAGGAACATGAGTCCTTAAAAATATTCCTGGATATCCATAGGAATTATAATGAGAACTTAAAGGATCCGGATAAGGAGGTAGTCGTCATAAATGGGGAAAGGGCCGCCAAGTTTTTTGTTCTAATTGGTACTGGCCAGGGTGTCAGTGGTGGATTTGACCAAAAACCAAAATGGAAGGAGAATTATCAATTTGCCCTTAAAATTACCAATAAGGCCAATGAATTATACCCGGGATTGGCCAGTGACGTTATGATACGTACAGGACGATATAACCAACATATATCTAATAAGGCTATTCTAATAGAAGTAGGAAATCACTTGACTACTGTTGCTGAGGCAAAACGAACTGCTAATTATATAGCTGAGGTTATAAGTCAGGTCATCGAGAAATAAGTGAGCATTACTGGTATAGTTGACAATGATTTACACATATGATAATATTATCATGGAAGGCATTTCGTGGTTAACCATGGAATGCCTTATTATATACTCAAAGTTTTTCCATTTAATGTAACAGTAAGGAGGATAGAAATGCATGAAAAGTATGATCGGGAGGAGATTATTGATTTATTGTCAGTGCATTTAAGGAAGATTGAAAGCGTTAGAAATCACATTCTGAAGGAATTCTATGAGGAGCATACGGAAGAAAGGGATAACTTTGAGAGTATGGTGCAAGAATACTCGGAGTACATAAGAGGCATTATGGATAATAAGCCTAATGATACTTTAAATGGGGTATGGCCTTTAGTTTTAATAGGCAGTATCGTAGAAGTTGAGGATTTGGATTATAGTGATATAGGAAAGCTAAAGATTGTACCTCCCTTTTACGAGGATAAGAATCGGAAGCTAGAGTGCGCTTCATGCCTTTCACCAGTAGGGCATGCCTTACTACTAAAAAAGATAGGGGATGAAGTTACTGTAAAGACCCCCCTAGGCAATAGCAATTTTAAGATTAAATCTATAGATTTCCCATTAAACTGAAAACTACTAACTTTTCATAAGACCTACTGGTACTAGGTCTTATTCTTTAGTAGGAATATAAGCCTATTTATAGGCGAATCGGGATGATTGCTATTCCATTTTGGTACTTTTTGTACTATAATGAAATCATACAAGCTATACATGTGTAACAATTTAACCCGTTGTGCTAGTTAAAAAATTGTCATTATATGAGTCCAATGATCTATTGAAAATTAGAGATAAAAATTCAATATCCGCCATGAATGTAGACTCAGATAGCACAATTCCTTATTTGGCTTTAGAAGATTATAACTATATAAATATGTAAGGTGGCTGATCGTGTGGGTTATAAATTTTCAGATCTGGTGAATATGGACAAACTTCAAGGGCTTTTTGACAGCCTATATGAAGTTACCGGTATAGTAGCTGGATTAGCTAATGTGGATGGAATAGCTCTTACAGAGACGAGCTGTTCTCAGCTATGTCAAAAATATCACATAAAAAACTGTCAAAGTAAGCATAAATGCATTCAAGCTACGGGTAGATACTCTAAATTGGCTCTAAAGACAATTGAGACTACTGATAAATGTACATATTATAAATGTGAAAATGGAATAGCTCATGCCGTTAGCCCCATTATGATTCAAGGTCAAATCAGCGCCTTTATTTATAAACCTCAATTCCTCTTATCACCCTTAGATATAGAATACTTCAACAACCAAGCTAGAATCTCAGGACACCCCCAAAAAGAATACCTGGAAGATGTAATGGAGTTGCCAGTCTATACTGTGGAAGAAATGGATAGATTTATGGACCTGGCTTCCTGTGCAGTGGAGCTTATGGGTGAAATGGGATGCTGCCAAATACAATTGTTTGAAGAACAGGAAAAATCCGAGCAAAGATATCAAGAGCTAATGAAAAAGCACCAGGAGCTTGTATCTACATATGAAGAACTGGCTCTTATGGAAGAGGAACTTCATAACCGTAAGCATAAAATTGAAGATCAAGAGTGGGCTTTAAAGGTTAGCGAGGATCAAATACGCTACCTGGCCTATCATGATCCAGTAACGGGTCTACCCAACAGAGCCAGTGTTACACAGCGTTTAGCTCACTGGCTTAGTCAGCCTAAAAGCGATAATAAAAAGGGTGCAATATGTTTCATAGATGTTGATAATTTTAAAGTGATAAATGATACTTTTGGTCATGGGTTTGGTGATAAGGTTCTTAAACGGCTAGGAGTAGAGTTAGAGCGGATAAATAGTGCAAATGGTGTAGATGGTATGGTGGGAAGATTCGGTGGAGACGAATTTGTAGTAGCAAAATTTGATATAGAAGACAAATCAAAAATAAGAGAATTTACAAATAAAATCTTTGAAATCTTCCGATACCCCTGGATAATAGATGGATATGAAATATTTCTTACAGTCAGTATTGGCATTACAGTCTTTCCTGATGATGGTCGCGAGGCCGAGATACTGCTAAAGAACGCTGATATTGCTATGTATGAAGCTAAGAAATATGGAAAAAGTTCCTGCGAATTTTTTGAGCCATCTATGACTGAAAGGGTGGTTGAAAGATTGCGGATGGATAGGGATTTGAGGAATGCCTTGGTGAAGGAAGAGTTTAAAATAGCCTATCAACCGCAGATCAATTCCAGGACTGGTAGGGTAGAGGCTGTTGAAGCATTGATCAGGTGGAATCATCCAAACCGAGGATATATTACACCGGATGAGTTTATTCCCTTTGCAGAGGATACGGGACTGATTGTCCCCATCGGAGAATGGGTACTGCGCACAGCATGCAGACAAAACAAAGAATGGCAGGATAAAGGTTATAATCCGGTCCGTATATCGGTGAACATATCCCCCCTGCAGTTACAAAGATGGAATTTTATTAATGTCATTAGAAGAATTTTAGAGGAAATTCAGCTAGATCCCAGTTATCTAGAGCTGGAAATTACCGAAAGCAATTTAATGGAGTCGATAGAGGAGAATATTCCAATCCTAGAGCGACTGCGGCAGATGGGTGTAAGAATTGCCCTAGATGACTTTGGTACCGGATATTCATCCTTAAATTATCTACAGCGTTTACCCATCAATAATATGAAGATTGATAAAACATTTGTAGAGGATATTACAGTAGATAGAGACAAGCGTTATATAGCTGAGGTTATTATTGCTCTAGCCCACAGAATGAATCTCCATGTAACTGCAGAAGGAGTAGAGACCGAAGAACAACTCCGAATGTTGGTAAATAGAAACTGCGATATTATTCAAGGATTCCTATTTAGCGAACCCCTTTATGCAGACCAAGTAGAAAGGCTCTTAAGACGAGGACGGCTCAACTTAAAGAAATTTATAGACTAAGCAGTTTGCCAAAGGTCTAAATTTCCCAAAAGGCAGAGTTAAATGAGATGTATAATTTCTAAAGAAAATACTTATTAATAATAAAATCGCTTAAGTCATAGACTTAAGCGATTCTTACTGGTCTGGGTGAAGGGATTTGAACCCCCGACCTCTTGAACCCCATTCAAGCGCGCTACCAAGCTGCGCCACACCCAGTAGTTCGTGCGAACAGATAATATAATACTATACTTTGAGAAGAAAATCAAGGGTATTTTTTAAAAATATTGTTTGACAATAAGTGTAACATTTGATAAGATGTTTAAGTGTGTAGCCGCACGAATGTGGTGACAAATCCCTACATAAAATTGTTGGGTACCACTATTCGGCGAGACTGGTTATAGGAGGTGCATCCGAGTGTATGCTATAATTAAAACAGGTGGAAAACAATATCTTGTTCGTGAAGGTGATGTTTTAAGAGTTGAAAAGTTAAATGCAGAAGAGGGAACTGAAGTATCCTTTGATGAAGTACTAGCTATCAACAACAACGAATCCCTAAAAGTTGGAACTCCTACAATAGAAGGAGCCAAGGTTGAAGCAAGGGTCATCAAGCACGGAAAAGGTAAAAAGATTACTGTTTTTAAGTATAAGCCCAAAAAGAACTACAGGAAAAAGCAGGGACATCGTCAACCTTTTACCCAAGTTCAAATCAGCAAGATTATGGGTTAGTTGTGAAAGCAAATGATTGACATATTAGTTTCACGGGATAGTCGAGGTAATATATGCCGCTTGAAGGTAGAGGGACACTCGGGATTTGATGTGGCAGGACAGGATATCGTATGTAGTGCTGTTTCAGCCCTGGTTCAAACTGCAGCTATTGGATTGACAGATGTAGTAAAGGTAGAGCCCCTTTACAATCAGAAAAGTGGTCTAGTGGACCTGACAATACCGTCAGGCCTTGACGATGACAAATTTAAGGGCGTCGGTATAGTGCTTGAAACAATGTTTTTGGGACTAAAGAGTATTGAATTAGGATATAGCGAATATATTAGAATTCGGGAAAGGAAGGTGGAATAGATGTTTAGAATGGATCTTCAACTCTTTGCGTCCAAGAAGGGAGTAGGTAGCTCTCGAAATGGTCGTGATAGTGAATCTAAGAGATTGGGCGTTAAAAGGGGAGATGGACAGTTTGTTCTAGCTGGCAACATCTTGGTAAGACAAAGAGGCACCAAACTTCACCCCGGTAATAATGTAGGTAGAGGTAAAGATGATACCCTCTTTGCATTGGTGGATGGTGTGGTTAAGTTTGAAAGAAAAGGTCGTAAGAAAAAGCAAGTTAGCGTTTACACCGAGGAGCAGCTAGCTGTCAACTAAAATTGCTTTATTTTGAATTTAGCGGGTCTATTACATGATATGCTTATGTGATAGACCTTTTTCATATTCTATTATATTGGGGAAAGATTGGGGAAAGAATTATTATTGTATGAACTAGGGATAAGAATTAGAAAAATATTGAATTATTTTCAGAGCACTGATATAATTCATTAATGATTATTACAAGGAGCTAGTAGATTATATGTTTGTTGATATAGTTAAGATTCACATAAAGGCTGGAGATGGCGGCAACGGTGCCGTATCTTTTAGACGGGAAAAGTACATCCCTGCAGGAGGCCCTGACGGAGGGGATGGAGGAGATGGAGGAAATGTGGTATTTGTAGTAAATACCGGCAAACATACCTTGATGGATTTCCGATATAGAAAATCCTTTAAAGCTCAGTCAGGTGAGAATGGCCGTGGTAGGAATATGTATGGCAAAAAGGGTGAGGATGTGATTATTGAGGTACCGCCTGGAACTATTGTACGGGATAGCGAGACCCAAATGGTAATTGCTGATTTGACCAATCCCGGCCAGCGTAAGGTTTTGGCCTATGGCGGTAAGGGAGGGAAGGGCAATGCAAAGTTTGCTACATCTACCAGACAGGCCCCCAAGTTTGCCAGGGAGGGAACAAAAGGTGATGAGAGATGGATTGTATTAGAGCTTAAATCCATAGCCGATGTAGGCTTAATCGGATTCCCCAATGTGGGAAAATCCACTATTCTTTCAGTATTGACCGAATCTCGTCCAAAGATTGCTAACTATCATTTCACTACCCTGGCTCCCAATTTGGGCGTAGTAAAGACTAAGTATGATAAATCCTTCGTTATGGCTGATATTCCAGGAATAATTGAGGGAGCACATGAGGGTACGGGACTAGGTATTGATTTTCTTAGACACATTGAAAGGACCAGAATATTGGTCCATGTACTGGATGCCTCTGGAATAGAGGGTAGAGATCCAGTAGAAGATTTTTATACTATTAACAAAGAGCTGGAATCCTTTAGTCAAGAGCTTGCCCAAAGACCCCAGGTAGTTGCAGCTAATAAAATGGATATCCCTTCTGCTGAGGAGAATATTGTTAGGTTAAAAGAGGAGCTGGAGGGCAAGGGCATAAAAGTATTTCCCGTATCGGCAGCTACAGCCAAGGGATTTGATAGGCTGACGGCAGAGCTAATAAAACTGCTGGAAGAATTGCCGCCAATGGAATCCTTTGAAGAAGAATGGGATTGGATGGAGCAGGATGAGGCTGAAGAACCCTTTGTAATAGATATTATAGATGGTGTATATGTGGTATCCGGTCCTACCGTGGATAGATTACTAGGCAGGGTAAATATGGATGACTACGAGTCTATGCAGTATTTTCAGCGAGCCCTCAGAAAACAGGGTATCATCGATGCCTTGAGGAATATGGGAATCAATGACGGGGATACGGTACAGATGAACGAGCTTGAGTTTGATTTTCTTGAATAAATATGAAATGAGGTAAACAGCTATGCTTACAAGCAAACAAAGAAGTTACTTAAGGGGCTTGGCCAATCCAATAGATAGCATATTTCAGATAGGCAAGGGAGGAGTAAACCAAAATCTTATTAAGCAGCTAGATGATGCCCTAGAAGCTAGGGAGCTTATTAAGATTCGTGTACTGCCCAATGCTCAGGATGATATAAAGGACATATACCATAGATTATCCAAAGAGCTTTCGGCAGAGGAAGTTCAACTCATTGGCAGCAGGATGGTTTTTTATAGAAAATCTAAGAAAAACCCTAAGATAGAGCTGCCCTATTGAGGAATTTTAGAGCTATATTTTTTATTGTCTGAGGATAGAACCTGGCTTAAAAGGCCTAGGACGAAAAAGAGGATAGATAATACAAAATAGAAGGGAAAGTATGACCGAAATAAAAATGAGCCTCCTAAAAAGAAGAGGGAAGATATCATATATCTTTTCAGCTTATAGGAAGGGGGCACTTTGTTTTTGGCATACTTTTTCTTTTTTATATTCTCTGCTATTTTCTGCTCAACCAAATCATCTAACATCTCCTCTTCAGGTAACATGCCTGCTTCTTCCATGAGATCTAATAGGCTTTGAATATCAAAAAGGGTAAAGGGTATATCTAAATCCTTTTCCTCAAGGTTTTTACATGCTTCTTCAAAAAAACCTGATGAAATATAAAGAAGGCTTTTATACCCTCTGGAGCGAAGGGAGTTATAAAATGACCAAACCTTTTCATAGGTCTCATATCCTTTAGGAGGGGCATGATGATATCCAATAGCTATAGGCATACCATTGTAGGATGCTTTTAAATAACCCTCCCCTTGCTCGAGATGTTCTAATCCCTTTATGCCAGACAGGGCTCTTTTAAGTTGCCATTCAAACTCTGGCTTACTCAACAGGGAAAGCCTGTCGGCCATATCCTCTCGTGCTAGATGTCTGCGGATTCGCTTACGATTGCTTTTATATAGGGTTCTTTTTCTTAAAAATAGGGCAAAGTTAAATAGAGCCGTAACTATTATGGAAAGGAGTATGGACAATAGGGGGGACCTGGTCCTGTAGACCATCCAAAGATATAGAATGGAAAATAGGGCCACTGCCACTAGGATAAAGTCCATAAGAATTCCCAGAATAGGCCGAGGTCTATCTATGTCACCCATATAGTAACTAAGGGTTCGTAATTTGTTGGTATAGGTTTTGAACATGGTAAAACACCTCCATGTTTATTATTGCCATCTTTTAGGGGATTTATAATATCTATATAGATATTGTAAAGATACTGTCATCTAAAAGACTTCATAGTTATTGGGCATTCTAAAAACTTTCCCAATAAGTAGTAATAGAATTTAATGTGTGATATAATTAACGGAAAGAAAACTTGACTTAGAGGAGAAGGTTAACAAAATTGTGCAAGCGACTAGGAATATATGGAGGAACCTTTGACCCGATTCATACGGGACATTTAATTTTGGCTGAAATGACTAGACAGGAATGTGGTTTAGACAAGGTGGTCTTTATTCCTGCTGCCAACCCTCCCCACAAAAGGGATAGGTATATTAGTAGCCCGATGCAACGCCTTGAGATGACTAGGCTGGCAATTGAGGATAATCCCCATTTTGAGCTTAGTGATATGGAGATAAAAAGAAAGGGCATAAGCTATACTGTAGATACTCTTAAGGCTTTGAGAGATATATATCCCGAGGAATGTGAGTTTTGGATGATAATAGGTAGTGACTCTTTACTAGAGCTTAATACTTGGAAAGATATCGAAAAAATAACTCAAATGTGTAATTTTGCTGTATATATGAGACCTGATAGTCCCGTAGATAGGTGCAAAGCTCAAGCCCAAGCGATAGGTGAAGGAGCAAATGGCAATATCACTTTTGTTCAGGCTCCTATGATAGAGATATCATCAACGGATATAAGGGAGAAAGTAGCTAAGGGTAAGTCCATAAGGTATATGGTAACTGATAGAGTAAGACAGTATATTATGGATAGAGGACTATATAATGGGAGGTTATAGACTAAATGGGAGGACTGAGTATTAGGTGAATGAGAAGGCAATTATAGAGAAACTATCCGGTTTAATAGAGTCAAATCGATTGCAGCATTCTATAAGAGTAAAGGAATGCGCTGAGCAGTTGGCGGCCTTTTATCAGGAAGATGTGGGAAAAGCGGCTTTAGCAGGGCTTCTACATGATTGCGCCAAGGGATTTGATGATAAAGAACTGGTGGAGAATTCCATAGAATATGGCATTAGACTAGATACTATTAGCCTATACCAAAAAGGCTTAATCCATGGCCCCTTGGGTGCTGAGATTGCAAGGCATGAATTTGGGGTTAAGGATCGCAAAATTCTGTCTGCCATCAAATATCATACATATGGTAGAAAAAAGATGACAAAACTTGAGAAAATAATCTTTTTGGCAGATCTCATTGAGCCTGGACGCAGCTATAAAGGCGTTGAAGAGTTACGGGATTTAGCCTGGAAAGATCTTAATAGGGCAATGCTGAGGGCACTAGACAATAACCTTATAGGCATAATCGCCAAGGGTGGACTGATCCATGGCAATACCTTAGAAACCCGTAATTATATAATTAGAGAATTAGGTTTAGGAAAAATTAATTAAGGAGGAAATTGATTGCTAGCAAATTCGAAAAAGACAGCTTTAAAACTTGCTCAGATCTTGGAGGACAAAAAAGCTATAGATGTATTAGTGTTGGATATCCATTCCCTGACTGTAATTGCTGATTATTTCGTTATTGCAAGTGGGAGTTCAGAAAACCAAGTAAGGGCCCTTTTTGAGGAAGTAGAAAGAAAAATGGAGGAAAAGGGCTTTGAACTACTGCATCGTGATGGGAATCAAGGGAACCGTTGGGTGGTGCTGGATTATGGGGATATTATTGTCCACATATTTCATAAGGATGAGAGGGAATTTTATGGCTTAGAGCGTCTATGGGCTGATGGTGTACCATTATCTGTTGACAACAGCTAATAGCTGAAATATAATAACTATTAATTGCTAGAAATATGTACTTTTGAGCAGAAAATCATGTTCTTATCAAATTTAAGCAGTCAATAAATGAATAGTTGATGAATGGTGAAAGAGGTAATAGTGTGAACTATCAATTTACTGATATTGAAAAGAAGTGGCAAAAAAGATGGGAAGCTGAGAAGGCTTTCAAAACAGTGGAAGATCCTAATAAGGAGAAATACTACCTACTTGAAATGTTTCCTTATCCATCAGGAAACCTTCATATGGGGCATGTGCGAAACTATTCCATAGGCGATGTTATAGCGCGATTTAAAACTATGGAGGGCTATAATGTCCTACATCCTATGGGTTGGGATTCCTTTGGCCTGCCTGCAGAGAATGCGGCAATAGCCCGGGAGATTCATCCTGATAAATGGACCAATAGCAATATTGAGACCATGATAAAGCAACTAAAGGCATTAGGATTTAGTTATGACTGGGATCGGGAAGTAACTACCTCTAGCTCTAGCTACTACAAGTGGACTCAGTGGTTATTTCTACAGTTCTTCAAAAATGGGTTGGCGTACAAGAAAAAATCTTCTGTCAATTGGTGTCCCTCTTGCCAAACTGTATTGGCCAATGAGCAGGTGGTTGACGGGGGATGTGAAAGATGCAAAACTCAGGTTGATAATAAAGAATTAGAACAGTGGTTTCTCAGGATAACAAAATATGCTGAAAGACTGCTTGAGGATATTAATAAACTGGATGATTGGCCTGAAAAGGTTAAAATCATGCAGCAGAACTGGATTGGCCGAAGTGAAGGAGCAATGGTATCCTTCTGCATTGACGGGTTGGATGATAAGATTACGGTCTTTACTACCAGACCGGATACCATTTATGGGGTGTCATTTATGGTACTGGCTCCCGAGCATCCCTTAGTTCTTCAGTTAGTAAAAGACAGTGAATATGAGGAGGCCGCCAGGGAGTTTCGGAAGAAAGTAGAACACCTTAGTGACATCAACCGAACATCTGATGAAGCAGAGAAGGAAGGCTTGTTCCTAGGTCGTTATGTTATAAATCCTATGAATGGACAAAAGATACCTCTATTTATAGCAAACTATGTACTAATGGATTATGGAACAGGAGCTGTTATGGGTGTTCCTGCCCACGATCAGAGGGACTTTGAGTTTGCTACTAAATATGATCTTCCTATTGTTCCTGTTATAAAGCCTCAGGATAATGATATTGATATAGACAACTTAGATAGAGCTTTTGAAGCTGAAGGCGTTATGATCAATTCTGATTCCTTCAATGGTCTGGACAATGTAGAGGGAATCACCAAGATTACAGAGTATATGGAAGAAAAGGGAATCGGAGAAGGACAGGTTAACTATAGGCTCCGGGATTGGCTCATATCCCGTCAAAGATATTGGGGAGCGCCAATTCCAATTGTATATTGTGATAAGTGTGGTATAGTACCGGTACCGGAGGAGGATCTTCCGGTCATGTTGCCCACGGATATCCAGTTTTCTGGAAAGGGGAATTCTCCCCTAAGTACCAGTGAAGCCTTTGTTAATACCAGCTGTCCCAAATGTGGAGGGGCTGCAAAGCGAGAAGTAGATACAATGGACACCTTTGTGTGCTCTTCATTCTATTTCTTAAGGTACACCGATCCGAAAAACAATGAACATCCTTTTGAGATGAATAAGGCTGAATACTGGATGCCGGTAGATCAGTATATCGGTGGGGTAGAACATGCTATTCTTCACCTATTGTACGCGCGATTTTTTACAAAGGTACTTTATGATCTCGATCTATCTCCGGTTGATGAACCCTTTTCCAACCTTCTCACCCAGGGTATGGTGCTTAAAGATGGGGTTAAAATGTCCAAGTCAATGGGGAATGTTGTAAGTCCCGAAGAGATTATTGAAAAATACGGTGCCGATACTGCCCGTCTTTTCATACTCTTTGCTGCTCCACCAGAAAGAGATCTAGAGTGGAGTGATCAAGGTGTAGAAGGTTGCTTCAGATTCCTAAGTCGAATCTGGAGGCTGGTAACGGACAGCATCCATGAGATTAGCCTAGGTGCCCGGTTGGATAAGGATAAACTCTCAGCTGAGGACAAAGAATTAAGATTTGCACTCCATAATACCATTAAGAGGGTTACGACTGACATTAGCCAGAGGTTTAATTTCAATACGGCCATTAGTTCTATCATGGAACTTGTAAATGCAACTTACCACTACCTAGATAAACGCAAAAATAGCAAGATAAACAAGGCCGTACTAACTGAGGCCATTATCAATATGTTGATTATGCTGGCGCCCTTCTGTCCTCATATAGCTTCAGAATTATGGGAGCTTATAGGAAAGAATGACTGCATCCATCATCAAAAATGGCCACTGTGGGATGATCAAGCCCTGGTCAAGGATGAGATAGAAATAGTTGTACAAGTCAATGGTAGATTACGAGATCGTTTGATGGTATCGGCTCAAGCCTCTAAGGAAGAGCTAGAAGAGCTGGCCCTAAACCAGGATAGGATTAAAGAGTTTATAGATGGTAAAGATATAGTTAGAGTTATAGTAGTACCGAAAAAACTGGTCAATATCGTAGTAAAATAGGGTGAGTTTAATAATTTATTGGCTTACCAGCTTGTATAAAAAAGGCTGCTTCTTTAACAGAAACAGCCTTTTATTAATATCTTCTTATAAAGTTTTGCTTTTTCCTTCTTCGTCTGACAAGCCCGATTCTAATTATGAAAAGTATTATAATCAGTATCCCTAACCCATAGAGGACCTTCTTCCATGGGCTGTGGCTAGCCCAAAGCGCGGAAAATGAATTGTCAATCCCATCTTTAATCTTAACCAAGGGCTTGGGTGCCTCTTTTTCTTTCTTTTCAACGGCCCTTGAGGTTATCAGATCTATTTTATCAAGAATCTTACCATCAAGGGAAATAGTCACGCTACCTACCTTTTGTGACTTGGATACCGGCACCTCTATGGAAAGATGATTTTTACCATCCTCTTCATTTTGGCTGACTTCTTCATTCCATTCTATTTCCTGACTAACTTTATCAAGATTTCCTTTAGGGATTAGAAAGATCGGTGCTCTATCAGCTACTATTCTAACCCAGTCTTGCTGGGGATTGCCTTCAATGTCCAAAATTGCCAGTTGCTCACCTTGGCTAAAGGGCTTGTATCTCTCGTAATTATCAAATCCATAGTCAAGGAGTGTGGTGGAGTCGGTCCATTTTCCATGTCTAGAACTACCCAGCACCACTGTTAATAGCTCCATATTGTCACGGGTAGCAGAGGTTACCAGGCAATGCATAGCCTTAGATGTATAACCAGTTTTTACACCTGTAGCATCAGGGTAATGGAACTGATCATTAGGCTGGATTAATAGGTTGGAATTTCTCCAGTACCTTGTTTCATTCTCCACATTTGGATTGTGTAAGCTGGACCAATCCGGTATGGTAAACATTCTAGTGGCTACTATTTTTCGGAAAACATCATGTTTCATAGCTTCTCTGGTTATTAAAGCTATATCACGGGCAGTAGTATAGTGATTATCATCATGGTAGCCATCCGGTGTGACAAAATGTGAGTTGGAAGCCCCCAGTTCCTTTGAGCGACTATTCATCAGGTCTATAAAAGCATCCACTGCTTTATCAATGGATAAAGACTGATCGCTTTTAACCTCACGGCCTATATGAACTGCTATAGTATAGGCAGCATCGTTACCCGAAGGAAGCATTAAGCCATATAGAAGTTCTTCCAGTGAAATTTCCTCGCCAATGTCAAGGCCTGCCTTACTACTATCATAAGTACATAGATTAGCCTCATTTCCTACGGTGACAATTCCATCTAGGTCTCCATGCTCCAAGGCCAGCAGTGCTGTCAATATTTTGGTTGTGCTAGCAGGATACAGCTTTTTATCCCCGTTCCTAGAGAAAATAATTTCCCCATTCTCCAAACCCATTAGTATAGCACCTTGAGCTTCCAAATTTAAGTTCTCTTCAGTCACAGTTGTGAGAACGTTGATGTCTACAGTGCCGTTTTCCGATGTTGCTAATATAGGGCTAGCAAAGGCCAATAGGCAAATCAATGCCAAAATTAAAGACTTAATTCTTTTCATTTTACACCCCACACCCTTTGTCACTAATATAAGCATAGTTTTTAGTATAGCAGATTTACCATGACTTTGTACAGGGAAAAGACCGGAAAAAAGCATGGAAAAAGAGGATTTTTTGAAAAAAGATAGAATAAGAAAAATTAAGGAAATAGATAAAAGGATTTATTTATGAAGGATGATGTACATGCTTCAAATTAATAAGGGCCAGTTGAGAATTTTAGCAATTATGGGTGCCATTATACTTGGGCTCCTAGCCTTTATCATATTCAAAGATGCAATCTCTAACAGCCAAGAATTCCAGGGGGACGAGATAATATCCGAGGAATTACCGGAGCAAGAGGAGACTTGGGCAGAAGGCCAAATCACGCAAATCCAGGGAGAGGACAGTCAAGAGAGCCAAACTATAAAAGTATATATTACAGGCCAGGTCCAGCAGCCAGGTGTAATTGAAGTTCCTAATGGCTGCCGACTTAATGAAGCGATTGAAATGGCAGGGGGATTCTTACCAGAGGCCGACCTCTTAAGGGTTAACTTAGCTATAAAGGTAGAGGACGAAGGCATGTATTTAATACCCAAAATTGGAGAAGATGCCCCGCCAATGGATTCTATAATAAGCGGTAGTCAAGGAGATACTGACAAGGTAAATATTAATAAGGCTGATCAGAGCCAGTTAGAAACCCTACCCCGCATTGGGCCGGTGACAGCTCAGAATATTATACAGTATAGAGAAGAAAATGGTCCCTTTATGAGTATAGAAGATATCATGAATGTGCCTAGAATTGGTGAAAAGACCTTTGAGGGTCTGAAAGATCATATAACAGTCAATTGATTTCGACTGGGTGATGTGATAAAATTTAAGTATTAAAGAAATAACTAAAACTAAAGCTTCTTAGGGCAATTGACTTTTTCTAATAGTACCATATAGAGACTAGAAACTGTTGAACTTGGCAATTGGTTAACTAGGGAAATTCGCTGGATAAATTAGTTGGATTAGTTGGATAGATTAATTGGATAAAACAAGTAGAAGTAAATTGCATTTTGACTCTAAACTAGATTGATAATAGAAGGATGCTTATTTTGAAATAGCAAAAAATGCAAATTAGAAAGGGAAGGGACATAATATGCAAAAACGTCTATTGGTAGTGGATGATGAACCTGCAATCATCAAAGGACTTAAGTTTAGCTTGGAGCGGGATGGATATATAATTGAAGAGGCCTATGATGGACAGGAAGCTGTAGATAAGTTTAATGCAGAAAATTTCGATTTGGTAATTCTAGACGTTATGCTTCCCGGTCTAGATGGATTTGAGGTATTGCAAAAAATTCGGGAAAAATCTACTGTGCCTGTCATTATGTTGACTGCTAAGGGTGAAGATATGGATAAGATTTTAGGCCTGGAATATGGTGCTGATGATTACTTAACAAAACCCTTTAATATTTTGGAGTTAAAGGCCAGGATTAAAGCAATATTTAGAAGAGCTAACAAAAGAGAGGATCGCAGCCAAGATGGGATTATAGAGGCGGGCGATATGGTTATTAATATTGATAACCGAAGTGTAATAATAAACGGCAAGGATGTGAATTTGACTGCAAAGGAGTTTGACCTCTTACAGCTGTTCGCTACCAACCCGGGAAAAGTATATAGTAGGGAAAACTTGTTAGAAACCGTGTGGAAATACGATTACTTGGGTGACTTGAGGACAGTGGACGTTCATATACGCAGGCTTAGAGAAAAAATAGAGCCAAATCCTAGTCAACCCGAGTTTATCCTTACTAAATGGGGAGTGGGATATTACTTTGGCGACAAATAGAAACAACTTCTCCAGTTTACGCTGGAGAATTTCATTTGCCTATCTTATACTAATTGGTATAGGTTTTGTGGTGACCAACTTATCTATTTTGAAAGCGTTCGAGAACCGACAGCTCTATGAAAAACAAGAGCGCTTTAGAGCCTATGCTGTACAGGTGGCACAAGTAATAGCCAGAAATTATTCTAGCCCTAATGCTGAAATCAAGGCCAATGTTATATTTGATATTGAAGAGATTGGCCAGGATATAATGTATCAGGAAGGTGGTCAGCCTACTAGAATTCTAGTATTAGATGAAAATGGTATTGTTGACTTTGATTCCTATAACGATTTAAGTGATCACGGATTTTTAAGACGAAATCTTAGGGATGAGTACCCAATAATTGACGAGCTTCTGGCAGG
>JAAYTG010000204.1 GCA_012518075.1 Clostridiales bacterium
AAAGGGCTCTTCGGCCCTTTCCCTATAAATCCATCTTCAGCTAATTCCACAATTCAAACCTGCCACCTCTTGTTTGACGTTCTTTTCCACTGGCTATGCCCCAATTTTGGTGGTTCCTATCTGTGGGGTAGCGTAATAAATAAGATAAACCTAACTCTAAATCATCTACATGGACATCCGCTCTATAATGAAATTCTTGATTATGGTATACGCCATTTTTAAATATCCCTTTGTAATGTGTTGTCTCGTAACTTATTCTTACGTCAAAGTTTTCTTCGAATTCTTCCTTTTCGGCACTGCTTAATCGTGGTCTGCCTACTGGGCTTAAGTAATAATGGAAAGCAACTTTTAGGTTTTCTCTAGCTATATCCCTAGTTCTTTTGGGTTCTTTTGACAATAAAAAATATACTATAGGAGCTAATGTTATTAAAATAGTAAAAACTTTAAAAAATAATTCCTCATCTCTCATTCTGACAAAGTCAGATACTAGACCGTTGACCAGTAGGACAAGGTAAAGCATTATATGTAAACTAACCAAATAGAACCTTGTAACCTTTCCTAGAGTAGTCTCTCTGAAGTACAGAAATGGCTCGGTTTTTTTCCTTTTCTTATTCCATATACGCTCTTCATTTTCATATCTCTCAAGTTCTGTTATTTGTTCATCACTAGGAGGGCTTTGATTACGATATAAGCGATTATAGTCCCACCTTTGTGCCTTTCTTAGAGCCCTTTTTCTAAGGCCAAATGGGTTTAATGCGTTTATCAACTTTTTTAAAAATTTGCTAGTATTCTTGAAAATATAGGGTATGGATCTTATAATCAAGAGGCAAACCATAGGAACAATAACATATACTACTATATACATAATTAAATGAATCCCAGGCATCCATGGAGCCTTTATGGTACTATTTATGATATAATTTAGCTTTTCAGGTTTTACCTTCACATAATAGCCGTATGCCACTGCTATAAGCATTAATAAATCAAATAGAATTATAAGTTTTATTTTTCTTTTATACATCTTCTCTGGTAAACGTTCGAAGTGCCTAATTGTCTCAATTGTGGCCTCTTTCGGTGTAATCTTTTCCAAATCTGCCGTCCTCCTATTTAAGTAATCTTTACTATTGTTAATAATTTCCTATTGTAAACATGATAAAGTTGTTGTCCCTTCAAAAGAGAGTTTTCTAAAAGCCTTCTTTCATTTCAATCCCCCTGCCTGGCTGGAGTTTTAACTCTTTTTTGACGTTAACTCCAAGGACATAGTAAGTAATTATAGCATTGAAAGCTTCTAATTGTCTAGATAAGAAAATTAAAGGGTAGCGTCAATCTCACATAATATTCTTGCTTTTATTCACAATAAATAGCTACAATACTTTTGCAATATTTTCTATAAGGCGCGATAATGAGGAACAATATCTTCATATGTTCCATCCTTCATCAAAAAACCCTTTGGTATAATACCTAATCTAACAAACCCCAGTTTCTCGTATAAATAAAGTGCATGTTTATTTGACTTGACTACTGCATTGAATTGCATAATCCTAAAGCCTAATTCTTTGGCCTTGCTCAAGCTATGGATAACAAGCTTTTCTCCAATATGATTTCCCCGCAAATTCTTCCTTACTGCATAACTAGCATTAGCAATATGTCCGCATCTTCCAATGTTATTAGGATGAAGTATATATAGGCCAACAACCTTTTCACTATCTGTATCATAGGCAATACCTGTGAATGATTGTTCTAAGAAAAATTCATCACCACTTGTTTCTGTCAACAACTCAATTTGTGGGAAGGCAACCCCATCTTCTACAACCTCATTCCAGACATAGATAGCTCCCTGAATATAGTCTTTATTATAAGGTCTTATTTCGATATTCATATATTTTCCCTTTCTAACTTCTTAGCTGTTATAACTCAAAATATACACAATCCATATTAACCTAATTTGTCCCCTTTTTTAGTGGAGCAATTAGGCCATTCTTCTCATTGACCAATGTTCACATTGTTTGAGTACTATATTAAGTGCCTCTTTCATTTCTTCAGGTGGATACTTATATCTGCGGAGCAACCTTCTAACTATACTTCTCATTCTGGCTCTTCCTGATTCTTTATATTGCCAGTCTATTGATTCGTTTTCTTGTAATTCCCTTGTAAGCTCTTTGGCCATCTCTATCAAGACCTGATCCTCATAAAACTCCTCAATTGTCTCTTTAAAGGTTAGGGCATGATAGAAGGACAGCTCCTCTTTTGAAAGCCCCATCTTCTCTCCATTTTTATCTGCCTCGACAATCTCTCTTGCTATATTTATTAGGCCCTCTATAATCCTATTTAGTTTTTCAAAATATTGATCCTCGGTGTAAGTATTTCTCTTCCTGTCGGCGCGATAAGGCTGTTCAGTTTCTTCTTGGCTTCTACTGCCATGCTGGCTTCCTTGTTCTTCCTGGAATAATTGATCTAAACTTTTCGCATTGGCTATCTGACTTCTCCGATACTCATCCATAATTCTTTTTATTCTTTCGGAAAACTCTTCGGATTTAACTATGTCTGTCCTGGAGTATAGCCTTACCTCTTCCTTTAGTAGTTTGTGCATCAATTCTATAGCTAGGTTTTTTTGCTTCATATTGAATATATTATTTAAGAACTCTTCATTAAATATTGAGAATTCCATGCCTATATCTGAGAATAAGTTTATGACTCCTTCGCTTCGTATGCTATTTTCCAGGAGTTCTTCTATTTGCTTGTTTATTTCCTTTAAGGATATTTGCCCTTCTTCCCTTATTCTATTAAAACCAATTCTTATAGCTTCAATGAAGGAGGCTTCTCTTTGTTCCTCTCCGGTGGTTATTGATGAACACAAGCTGTGAGCCTGTCTTAATATATAGGATTCTTCCTTGAAGCTTTTCTGCACTTTTTCGTTGAATCTATATATATGGTTAATTCCCTCCGTTATCAGATCGGATCTAACCCTATCTTCTACATCATCCCTAAATATGTCGGAATAATCTAGTCCGTATAGGAATTCGTTGCGGCACACCTCTAATTTTTCTTTAAACTTAGGATATACTTGATCCCTTATGTCCGGGTTGGAGAAATTCCTTCTGTCCCTTACGGTATAGTCATTCATAGCGTCTTTTAAGGCCTTAGCTATTCCGATATAATCTACTACTAGCCCCCCTTCTTTATCTTCAAAAACCCTATTCACCCTGGCTATGGCTTGCATCAAATTATGGTCTTTCATTGGTTTATATACATACATGGTTGTAAGACTTGGAACATCAAAGCCTGTTAGCCACATATCCACTACTATTGCTATTTTAAAGGGATCCTCATTGTCTTTGAATCTATTGGCTAGTTCCTTTTTATAGTTTTTATTTCCTACAATGTCTTTCCATTCCTCTGGATCGTTATTACTTCCTGTTATTACAACTTTAACTTTCTCATCCCACCCAGGCCTTAGTTCTAATATCTTTTGATAGACCTTCATAGCTATTCTTCTATTATAGGCTACTATCATGGCTTTACCCGTTAGTAGATGAGCCCTTTCCTCTTCATAGTGTTTGACTATATCAGTGCATAGGGTATCTATAACGGACTCGGAACCTAGTATGGATTCTAGTTTACCCAGTTGTTTTTTGCTTTTGGTTATGTCATCTTCTGCAGCTTGGGTAGCCAGTTCTTCATATTTAGCATCTATTTCTTCTAATAAGTCTTCATTTAAGCCCAAATTCATGACTCTATTTTCGTAGTAGATGGGCTTGGTGGCACCGTCTTCTACCGCTTGGGTCATATCGTAGATATCTATATAATCCCCAAAGACTTCTTGGGTGTCTCTATCTTTTTGGGAAATAGGGGTTCCTGTAAATCCGATGTAGCTAGCATTGGGCAGGGAATCCCTGATGATTCTTGCCATGCCTACTTGTATGCTTCCATCCTTTTTAATGGTTTCCTTTAGACCATATTGACTCCTATGAGCTTCATCAGAAATTACTATGATATCTGATCTGTCAGTTAGAGGCTCTTTGGATTCGGAGAATTTCTGCATAGTGGTAAAGAATATCCCATTGGCCAGCCTGCCATCTAATAGCTCCTTAAGATTTTCCCTGGAGCTGGCTTGCTGTGGGGTCTGTCTCAGGAAATCTTTGACCCTGGCAAATTGTCCATAGAGTTGATCGTCTAAATCATTCCTATCCGTAATAATTACATAGGTAGGGTTTTCTAAATATTTATATAATAATTTAGTGTAAAACACCATAGACAGAGATTTTCCAGAGCCTTGAGTGTGCCAAAACACTCCCGCTCTCCCATCTGTTTGAGTAGCTTTTAAGGTCGAGGCCACTGCTTTTTTTACAGCATAGTATTGGTGATATTGTGCAATGATCTTAGTATCTTCCGGGATATTATCTTCAAACAATATGAAGTTTTTAATAATATCAAGTATCCTTGTTTTCTCTAACATACCCTTGAATAGTACATCATAAGCTGCAACCCTAGTATCTTCTCTGGAGCCATCCACGGTCTTCCATTCTTTGTACCATTCTTCGCTGGATGTTATGGTACCAGCCTTAGAGTGGGTATGATCGCTTATTATATTGAAGGCATTACATACGAATAGGTCCGGTATGTCCTTTTGGTAGTTTCTAATCTGCCTATAGGCTGAGGATATATCTACATTCTCGGAAGCACCGGATTTTAATTCCACAACTACAAGGGGTAGTCCGTTTATAAAGAT
>JAAYTG010000205.1 GCA_012518075.1 Clostridiales bacterium
TCGAAATATTCCTTGGCCTTTTCAATGTCACCCATCTTATAATAGATCTGACCTAGGTTATCCAGTACAACGGGATCATCATCATCATAATCAAGGGCCTCCAGATTGTATTCCAAAGCCCTTTCTAGATCTCCTTTTTCAATAAGCAAATAACCAAGGCTCCCGTATACCTGGCCACTAGGATACTTTATATGAACTTCTTCCATCATATCTACCGCAGTATCAATGTCTCCAAGTTTCCAATATGCTAGGCTTATATTGGTCTTAGCCATGGTTTTGTATTGTTCCTTTGTAGAGTAGTTTAATAGAACAGCACTAAATAATTCCTTGGCCTTTTCAAACTTGCCTTCTCTAAGCAAGAGCACCCCGTATGCTAATAAATAAGGAGCTTTCTTTGTCCCTGCTTTTATTGCCTTCTCATAAAATCTTTTGGCTTTTTCTAGATTACTCCGACTATGATTGTAATAGCCTAAAAATCCGTATATGTTGCCCATCATAGACATTAAGTATCATCCTTTCATTTTTTACCTCTTCTTCTACTATCTATTGCCCTTATAACATATATCATATAGAAATTCCTTTGCTATATTATGGAATTCCCTTTACTACACTGGTTAATGGTCCATAATCTATAAGGAAAATCCTTAGCAAGGCTTAATCTCTAAGGCTTATTATATCGGTTTTAAAAGGGATTGTCCATGGAAACACCCTATGCCCTATCTTACAAATGGGCTTAAAATAGCCTTGAAGGGATTTTATCCTCCTATGAAATCTCTGCGTCTGCAAACTGGCTATTATAAAGTGAGGCATAGAAACCATCCTTTTCAAGAAGTTCCCTATGCTTACCTGTCTCTAAAATATCCCCATCCCTCATCACTAGAATTAAGTCAGCATCCCTTATAGTGGACAGGCGGTGAGCAATTACAAAAGATGTTCTTCCCCTCATTAGATTATTCATTGCCTTCTGAATAAGGGTCTCTGTTCTAGTATCCACCGAGGATGTAGCCTCATCTAAGATAAGTATATCGGGATCTGATAGGATTGCCCTAGCTATGGTAAGTAGCTGCTTCTGACCCTGGGATATGTTATCGGCTTCTTCATTAATCTCCATATCATAACCTTCAGGAAGGGTCATTATGAATCTATGAGCATGAGCAGCCTTGGCAGCCTCTATTACCTCCTCATCCGTAGCATAGGATCTACCGTATCTTATATTGTCCATAATGGTCCCTGAGAAGAGCCATGTATCTTGCAGCACCATTCCGAACATATCCCTTAGGTCCTTTCTAGTAAATTCAACTATATCATGTCCATCTACTAGAATCCTGCCGCCATTTAGATCATAAAAGCGCATCAAGAGCTTTACTATAGTTGTCTTCCCAGCTCCTGTTGGGCCAACTATAGCTATCTTTTGCCCTGGCTTTATATCTGCTGAAAAATTATTTATGATTATCTTATCTGGGCTGTAGCCAAACCTCACATTCTCAAAGGTTACCCTGCCTAGGATTTTATCTAGTTTGACAGGCCTACTTGTCCCCTCCGCTTCTTCTGGTTCATCTAGGAATTCAAATACCCTCTCGGCAGCTGCCACAGTAGATTGAATTACATTACTAATCTGTGCTACCTGAGTAACTGGCTGGGTAAATCTTCTTATATACTGGGAAAAGGCAAGTATATCCCCTACTTCTATTAACCTCTTTACCGCCAGCCAACCCCCCAGCATAGAAACCGCCACATAACCCAGATTTCCAATAAAGCCCATTATAGGCATCATCATACCTGATAAAAATTGAGATTTCCATGCTGAATCATAGAGTTGGTTATTGATTTCGTTAAACTCCCCAGTTACTTCTTCCTCTGCGTTAAAAACCTTCATTATGTTATGGCCGCCAAACACTTCCTCGATATGTCCATTTACCATACCAAGGGATTTTTGTTGAGCTATAAAATACTTTTGAGACCTTTTGACTATGAACATAACGGGGATCATGGATACAGGCAGCATCAATAGGGCAGCAATGGTCATCTGCCAGCTTATAGATATCATCATTATAAAAACACCTACAAGGGTAGTAACTGAAGTTATGATTTGACTGGTGCTTTGGCTTAGGGATTGACTGATGGTATCTACATCATTTGTAACCCTTGATAATACATCTCCATGAGTCATTTTATCAAAGTATTTAAGGGGCAATCTATTTACCTTTAAGGATATCTCTCTCCTCAAACTATATGAGATCTTCTGAGCAATACCAGATACCATAAAACCTTGCACTAGAGAGAAAAGAGCGGATAAGAAGTATAATGCAATTAGTATTAGGATAATATTCCCTATATAGCCAAAGTCTATTCCCCCGCCATCGACACCGGATATCTTAGCTACTATTCCTTCAAAAATTGCAGTTGTAGCCTTGCCCAATATCTTAGGTCCTGCTATGGCAAAAGCAGCACTACCAATAGCCAAGATTGTCACCAAAATTAGTTGTAGTGTGTAGGGTTTTATATAGTTAAGAAGTTTTGACAAGGTCTCTTTGAAATGTTTAGGCTTATCAAAATTCCCCATAGGGCCATGGCCTGGGCCTGGTCCTCCTTTTCCTCTATTTGTTCTTCCTTTTTCACTCATAGGGCAAGTTCCTCCTCCGATAGCTGTGATAGTGCAATTTGCCTGTAGACCTGGCAATCTCTTAAAAGCTCTTTATGGGTTCCCATTCCCACTATTCTTCCTTGATCCAGCACTATGATGTTTTCAGCTTTCATAATGGTATTAATCCTCTGGGCTACTATTAGGACTGTCCTATCTTTTATTTCCTTGGCCATGGCTTTCCTTAAAGCAGCATCAGTTCTGAAGTCCAGTGCGGAAAAACTATCATCAAATATAAAGATCTGAGGTTTTTTTGTCAAAGCCCTAGCAATAGACAACCTTTGTTTTTGTCCTCCTGATACGTTAGTTCCCCCCTGGGATATTTCAGATAAAATCCCTTGATCCTTTTCATCTATAAACTCTTTTACCTGGGCTATCTCTATTGCCTTTAATACATCATCATCCTTAGCATCAGCATTTTTTCCGTATTTTAGATTGCTCTCTATGGTTCCGGAAAAGAGTACACCCTTTTGGGGAACATATCCTATCTTTTCCCTTAGGTCATGGAGCCTCATATTTCTAATATCCACTCCATCCAATAGTACCTGTCCTTCCGTCACATCATAAAACCTCGGTATGAGATTGATTAGGGTAGACTTGCCACTTCCTGTACTTCCGATAAAGGCAGTGGTCTCTCCTGGTTTTGCTGTAAAGGATATTTCCTTCAATACATACTCCTCGGCACCAGGGTATTTGAAACTAACATTTCGAAATTCTATAATGCCTTTGAAGTTCTGCTCCAACTCCACAGGTTTTTTATGATCTTTTATGGTTACATCCTCATCTAATACCTCACCTATCCTCTGGGCTGATACCGAAGCCCTAGGTAGCATTATAGATACCATGGATATCATAAGGAAGGACATGATAATCTGCATTGTATACTGCATAAAAGCCATCATATCTCCAACCTGCATAGCTCCCTCTTCTATTTGGTGAGCCCCTACCCATACAATTAGCAGCATAATACAATTCATGATAAGCATCATAGTAGGCCACATAAAGGTCATTAATCTTGCAACAAAAAGGTTGGTTCTGGTTAAATCCTTATTGGCCTTGTCAAATTTGCTTTCTTCTAGCCTCTGTTTATTAAACACCCTTATAACCATCATCCCATTAAGGGCTTCCCTCATAACCAGGTTTACCCTATCCACAAATTTTTGCATCTTCTTAAACTTGGGGCTAGCTATAGAGAATAGTATAATAACCAAGGTTAGGACTGCCATTACACCTACTGCAACTATCCAGGCCATTGACGTTTCAGAGTCAAGGGCTCTAATTATCCCGCCTATGCCCAGGATAGGTGCATAAAATATCATCCTAAGTAGCATGACAAAAAACATTTGAACTTGTTGTACATCATTTGTACTTCTAGTTATAAGAGAAGCCGTTGAAAAATGATCAAACTCAACATTGGAAAAGGATGTAACCTTCTTAAATACCTTTTCTCTGAGATTTCTTCCAAGAGAAGATGAGACCCTAGCAGATAAAAAACCAACGGCTATTGATGCTACCATACTTACTAATGCGATAATAAGCATTATACCGCCTATGTAGAGGATATAGTTTGACTGGTTTTCTTGAATATTAATGCCTATGGCCTGGTATTCACTTCTTAAAAAGTGGATTGCCGATTGAGTTATAATGGATTCTGGCATGATTTCAAATTGCTCATCTATCTTCTCTCTTATTATATTCA
>JAAYTG010000206.1 GCA_012518075.1 Clostridiales bacterium
AGGGCCGCTAAAGAAGGCGATCGTTTGACTATCGATTATAAGGGTTATGTAGATGGAGAGGCCTTTGAGGGAGGAACTGCCGAAAATCAGACCTTGGAGATAGGTTCTGGAACATTTATACCAGGATTTGAGGAACAGCTAGTGGGTATGAATGTGGAGGATGAGAAGGAGATTCAAGTAACTTTTCCCGAAGAATATCATGCTGAGAATTTAAAAGGTAAAGATGCTACCTTTGAAGTTAAGCTTCATGAAATTAAGGAGAAAGAGTTACCAGAGCTAGATGATGAATTTATTAAGGATATAAGTGAATTTGATACCATTGATGAGTATAAAGAAGATTTAAAGAAGAATATGGTTGAAAGCGCCCAGGACAGAGAAAAGAGGGAAATGGAAAACCAACTTCTGGAAAAGGTAGTGGAGAATACCAAGGTGGATATTCCCGAAATCATGGTAGAAACTGAGATTGATGCTATAGTCAGAGACATGGACTTTAGAATGAGATACCAGGGTATGGATTTGAATACTTATTTAGAGATGATGAATACATCTATAGGGGATTTTAGAAGCCAATTTAGAGATGAGGCATATAATAGAGTGAAGCTCCGTTTAACTCTGGAACAGATAATTAAGGCAGAAGGAATAGAAGCTAGCGATCAAGATCTAGAGGATGAATACTCAAAGCTTGCAGAACAATATAATATTGAAGTAGACAAGGTAAAAAAGGATTACCAGGGTCAAGAAGATGGCCTTAAGAATAGTCTAGCTATACAAAAAGCAGTAGATTTCCTCATGGAACACGCAGTAATAGTTGAGTCTCAAGGGGAAACAGATGAATTTCAAGAGGAAGAGACAGAAGAGGAAGACAAATAAGCATAACTAAAAGATATTAAATAATAGGGAGGGAGAAATAAAGTGAATTTAGTACCTATAGTTGTTGAACAGACCAGTCGGGGGGAAAGATCTTATGATATATACTCTCGATTGTTAGAGGATCGAATAATCTTTTTGGGTGGGCCTATAAGTGATGTAACCGCGAATTTGGTTGTGGCGCAACTCTTGTTTTTAGAGGCTAAGGATCCAGATAAGGATGTGTTGGTCTATATAAATAGTCCAGGTGGTTCAGTTACTGCCGGGATGGCAATATTTGATACAATGCAGTATATTAAATGTGATGTATCTACAATATGTATTGGAATGGCGGCTTCCATGGGCGCATTCCTATTATCCGCTGGTACCAAAGGAAAAAGATTGGCCCTGTCCAACAGTGAGATTATGATACATCAGCCCTTGGGTGGTGCCCAAGGCCAGGCTTCGGATATTGCAATCCATGCGGAACAGATACTCAAGCTAAAGAAGAAGATCAATGACATTCTGGCCGATAGGACAGGACAATCGCTTGAAAAAATAGAGAGGGATACAGATCGTGACTTCTTTATGTCTGCAGAAGAAGCAAAGGCCTATGGCATTATAGATGATGTCATTACCTCTCGTAAATAAAGGTCATTAAATATGAGTTCGCAAAACACAGGCTATCTAGCATAATGATATGTGCGAAACATATAGTTAAAGAAGAGGTGAAAGTATGGCTAGATATGATGATAGAAAGCAGCTAAAATGTTCATTTTGCAGCAAAACCCAGGAACAAGTAAGGCGCTTAGTAGCTGGCCCTGGTGTATATATATGCGATGAATGTATAGAGTTATGTCAAGAAATAATTGAAGAAGAATTCGATGATGCTGCTGATTTTGATATAAGGGAAATACCAAAACCTATGGAAATTCGAGAGATTCTTGACCAGTATGTAATTGGGCAAGAAGCTGCTAAGAAAACCTTATCGGTAGCGGTATATAACCATTACAAGAGAATCAACAGGGAAGTAGCTCAGGATGACGTTGAGCTTTATAAGAGTAATATTGTGATGCTAGGTCCTACAGGCTCAGGCAAAACTTTATTAGCTCAAACATTGGCAAGAATATTAAATGTACCCTTTGCAGTTGCAGATGCTACTTCCCTCACCGAGGCAGGATATGTAGGTGAGGATGTAGAGAATATTCTTTTAAAGCTGATACAGGCAGCTGATTATGATATTGAAAGAGCTGAAAAGGGCATAATATATATAGATGAAATTGACAAGGTAGCAAGGAAATCTGATAATCCTTCCATAACTAGGGATGTATCAGGAGAGGGTGTTCAACAAGCCCTGCTTAAAATCTTGGAGGGGACTGTTGCTAGTGTACCTCCACAAGGTGGAAGGAAACATCCACATCAGGAATTTATCCAGATAGACACGACTAACATTCTCTTCATATGTGGTGGTGCCTTTGATGGAATAGATAAGATTATACAAGATAGGATTGGCAAAAAATCTATGGGCTTTGGTGCTGAGATAAGGAGCAACCAGGATTATGACATAGGAACAATATTATCTCAGATTCTTCCTGAGGATTTACTCAGATATGGCCTCATTCCTGAGTTTGTAGGACGTGTACCAGTAGTAGTTACCCTCAACTCCTTGGATGAAGAGGCATTGGCCAGAATACTAAGAGAGCCAAAGAATGCTCTAGTCAAGCAGTATCAAAAACTCTTAGAGATGGACGGGGTAGCATTAGAATTCGAGGAAGAAGCTATTAAGCTAATAGCCAACAAAGCTATTGATAGAAAAACCGGAGCCCGAGGCTTAAGAGCAATCCTTGAAGAGATTATGTTAAATGTCATGTACGACATACCATCTAGGGATGATGTAGAGAAATGCATAATCACGAAGGATACAGTCACTAACAATAGTGATCCCATTTTGATACTCTGTGATGGACAAAAAGGTCGCAAGGGTATGAAGAAGACAAAGGAGAAAAGGGAATCCGTGTCTTAAACAAAAGGAGTCTAAATAGGGCTCCTTTTCTGTATGGAAATTGTTGCCGACAAGCTTATTGGATAAAAACCACTTATATACAGCATAATAAAATTATCATGTCAATATGCAAAAATGGTTATTCAATAAAGGAGGCAATAT
>JAAYTG010000032.1 GCA_012518075.1 Clostridiales bacterium
AAGGGTTCATTACTCATTGATTGCACCTCTTTATAATTATACAAAAAAATAAATAGGAAATTAATGCGGTTTTTTCAACTTCATTATACAGTATTAGAAATTATTTTTCAAGTAACCAGCAAACACTATAAATAACAAGAAAAAACAAAGAACATTCATGGAATTTATTATATGATGTCCTTTGTTCTACTCTATATTATTTAATTTAGGGCCCTTATAGTTTTCAAAATACATGGGCGGGAATTAAAGCATCAACAACTCCTATGATCAAAGCAGCTATAATAGCACCCCACAGATTTATTTGCATTCCAGGAACCAAAAACTGGGTTAGATAGATTATCACTGCTGATAGGATAAACCCGGACAGTCCCCTCCCAAAAGGCGATGCATCAATTTTAAACAGCTTTTGAACCACATAATCCAGAGCAGCAATTATTAATGCTGCTAACAGTGCTGTACCAAATCCCATTGATCTAAAACCCGGCGTGACAGCTGCAGTAACCATAAGTACAACTGCTGCCACTATAAACCGAATAATCATACCAAGCCAGCCTCTATCCTTATCCTCTTCCCTATGCTCATCATCTCTTCGCACATTATGATCGGCCATTTTATATACTCCTTTCATTCTGTCATAATTATATAATGAATAAGGTTAATTTATCGATATACATATATGTTGAACCAAAACCAGGATTTTATGATTGAAATTTTATCCAAATCAGTAATTAAATCCATCAGCCTTTTAGCTTGTACTAATACTGAGCATAAAATAAGAAGAAGAGGATTAATTCCTCTTCTTTTTATTTATCCTTGCTACTTTCTACAATTTCTCCAATAGTCTACTTATCCTGGATTTTATCTACACCTTCTTGGTTTCTCTGCTTATCCTCTATTTCATTTATAACATCTTGAGTCCCATGCTCTTGAGTTTCTTTGTCTTGAGTCTCCTGCTCTTTTTCTTCCTCTCCTAAGCCTTTGTCTTGGCCATTTTTATGGTCATCATAGTCTTTCTTTCTTCTCACAATAAATAGAGCAGTACCAGCTACAATTAACAAGCCGCTTAAAAGTTGGGACACTCTCAAAGGTCCCCAATATAGGCTGTCAGTGCGTAGTCCTTCAATGACTATTCTGCCTATCGAGTATAATATCAAGTATAGGAGAAAAACTTCACCTGTGGTCTTCTTTCTTTTTTTGTAATATAGCAGAAAAAAGAAAACTAAAAAATTCCATAGGGATTCATAAAAAAAAGTTGCCATATGCCATTGGCCTTGGTCAGTTATATATACGGCTGCAGGGAACCATTGCCAGGCAGGGTTATTTATAGCATAACCATAGGCCTCCTGGTTAAAGAAATTGCCCCACCTTCCCAAAGCTTGTCCCAGTATTAAGCTGGGGGCCGCTATATCGCAGAGTTCCCAGAAGTTTATTTTTCTCCTTCGGGCAAATATCAGAGCACTTATCACTCCACCAATTACAGCACCATATATGGCCAGGCCACCTTCCCATATCTTAATAATATCTCCGGGATTTTTACTATAGTACTCCCATGAAAATATTACATAGTAGAGACGAGCACCTATTATAGCCAATGGTATGGCAAGTAAAGAAAAATCAATTATCACTTCCTGGTTATATCCTAGCTTATTGGCATGCCTCACTGCTAAATATATACCTAGCAATACCCCTAGTGCAATAATTATGCCATACCAATACACTGGTTTATCAAATATATAAAATGCTATTGGACTCACATTTATTCCCCCTTCGACTATAACACTATTTAATCTATTCCCTTGGTAAAACTAGGGATAGGCAACTATAATTCTTATCATATAACTGTTTGAATTCCTCAATTACACGGTCATAAGTCATAGTTTGAATTCTTTCATAGTAATCAAATAGATTGATATCCCTAAATAACATGGACACAAATTGAATACTGGTAGAATCAAGAGAGTTAAGAAGCCTTATATATTCACCTATCTTTTTCTTCTTTATTCTATCAAAATATTCCTGCTCCCATGGCTGACACTTACGTCTTTCTATTTCATCGTATAGAAGGGTAGCTACCTTTTCTGGGTCAGAGGATTGGCCTGACATGATAGCATGGCCATAACCCCTTTCACCAGTGTAGTTGCTACTGAAAGTAGAATCCACGAATCCCTCTTCGTAGAGGTCATTATAAATATCAGAACTTTTACCAACTAACATATCCAGAATAATTTCATTAGCTATAAGTTTGTCCAAAAGTTTATCACCGCCATCTGTTTTATCTTGATCTTTAAAGCCAAGGGCAAACATAGGTCTGGATACAGCTAGTTTTTCATCTACTCTGGTCTGGGATACACCCTCCCTTTCTTCAGGGAATATTCTCTTAATTTCCTCTGTCGCTCTTTTTACTGGCTGTCTAACAAAAACATCATTAGCTTGCTTAATAACCTTGTCAACATCCACATCCCCTGCCACAAATAGAACCATGTTTGATGGATGATAAAAAGTCCTATAGCATTCATAAAGAGTCTCTTTATCGATCTTATATATGGATTCCACAGTGCCTGCAATATCATTCCTCACGGGATAATCATGGTACATGCCTCTGAGTAAATTGAAATAGACTCTCCAGTAAGGGTTATCCTCGTACATCCTGATTTCTTGAGCAATGATTCCCTTTTCCTTTTCAACGTTTTCTTCGGTAAAGTATGGTCTCCCCACAAAACCCATGAGCACATCCAAGCATTCATAAAAGTTACCTGTGGAGGTAAAATGATATGCAGTCATATTGAAGTTGGTAAAAGCATTGGGCTGGGCCCCTAGCTTTGAATATTCTGCAAAAACATTTCCCTCTTCCTCTTCGAAAAGCTTGTGCTCTAGGAAATGAGCTATCCCATCAGGCACCCTAATGGATTCCTCTTGTCCCAAAGGAACAAATTGACTATCATTAGATCCGTAGCGGGTTGCGTATATAGCAAACTGTTGGCTATACCCTGGCTTTGGTAGTATATAAAGGTCCAATCCCACTTTAAGCTTGTGGTATATTATTTTCTCATTTAGGAATTTATTCTCTATAACCTTCTTCATTTAGCTATCTCCCTCCTTCGGGCTTAATAGATAGACAGTATCAGCCTTTACTCTTTTTGATACTTCTATTACATCCTCAAGCGCCACATTTCTTATATGGTCAATGAAGTCATCAATACTGTAATCTGCCCCGGCCACTGCATTGCCCAGGTAATAATCGACTAGTTGCCCTGGATCATCCTTTGCAACTTTTAAAGAGGTGATTATTGCGTTGGTAGCTGCTGTAAATTCACTATCCGATATTTTACCCTCTTCCATATCCTTAATCTGCTCCATAATTATCTTCAATGCCTGATGATAATGCTTCTGATCTATGCCTGATCCAATAAGCATTAAGCCCTTAAATTTTTCCAATCTTGCAAAAGCATAATAGGCTAAACTACTCTTTTCTCGCACATTGATAAAAAGTTTGGAGTGAGGGCCTCCACCAAGAATACTGGTATAAAGGACCAAGGGAAAGTATTCTGCGTGATTAAAGCTTGTGTTTGTTCTAAAGCCTATGTTTAGTTTAGCTTGAGATACATCCATTTCTTCTATAACTTCCCTTTGTTTTATACCTACTTTTTTAATTATGGTATCAGGGATAAGCTTAGTTTGTGCCCTATCCAAATCCAAACTATTTTTAATAAGCATTTCAACCTTTTCCACGTCCACGTCACCTACAACAAAAATATCTAAGGGACTAGTGGCTAGCATGTCCTGATAAACAGCATATAGTCTATCGGGATCAAGAGAGTTTAATTCCTCTACGCTACCATAAACATACCTAGCGTATTTTTCCTCCTTGCACATCTCCTGAATGCAGCGTTCCATACTATACTGCATCTTATCGTTGATCATGGCCTGAATCATGTTTTTCAGGTTCTCCTTTTCCTGACTAACATAATCCTTCCTAAATCCTGAACCTTCTTGGACAGGTTTAGTTATTATACGATTTAAAAAATAAAAGGCCTGGGCTAGCAGTCCATCCTTGCCCACATATGATTCATTAACCAAATCCATGGTAAAGCGAAGTATTTGACGCTCGCCTTTTTTTTGGATTCCTGTATTAAATCTGGATCCAAACTGCTCCTCTAAAAATTCTCCTATCTTCTTTTGATTTTCATAACCCTTACAGCCCCTTTTTAAAACAGCGGGTACTAAGGCATTATATGTATAATCCTCATCTAAACCCCTATGAAAACAGTAACTTATATATACTGTTTTAAATTTCTCATCGGGGATAACATGCAGCTTTATATTCTTACCCAGTTCCTTTATGATAATATCTCTCAATTTTCCTCGGCCTCCTTTATAATGAAAACTCTTATACTTAAGTTCTCTCTTCTGGGCTGAAAATCCTTCTAGCTTAGTATTCTTTTCGATAAGGATTTCTATCCAAGATCTATCCAAGCTTAGCTTTTTTTAATCTCAGTTTTTCTAAGCCACTAGGATAAATGCTTGGTACTTCTTAATATGATGTTATATAAACCCTCCTTTTCCCTAACCAGTGTTAAAGGGCTACCTTAGCAATAAACTCTTATTGTATAATTTGCTAGCATAAAGGCTTAAGTTATAATATTGTCCATGAAAATAATTAAAAGAAAAATTAAATATCCGGGTAAAAGTTTTATATTTTCCATTACTGTGGTAAAATTGAGTTATGAAATAGATATATTTTTTATTTGCCTTGAATTAAGATATGTTTCCTAGGACATAGTTGATTCATAAGCAAAAGATTACATATAGGGAGCGAATTATATTGAAACGTAGAAAAAGTAAATCTAGTTTATGCATGATGGCTCTAATCCTTATTACAGCACTAGCTTTAATCTCAGGATGTACTTATAACATCAGTGGATCCAGGATTCTTTCAAATGAGCAAATAAAAGGTCGTGATATATCAAGCTTGAAGGTTACCTTCTTTAATCCCGACAATCGATTGGAATCTCCAATAGCTATCTTGAATTCAGATAGCCAAGAAGAGCAAACGCATATAAAGGACTTTAGGGATATAATCGCATCTTCAAAGGGAATTACAATTGATAGTGATAGCGATTTCAGTCCTATTTCCGATAGCAGTCACTATATAGAGATCTTATATGACAACGATTATAAATTAGATTTCTATTATTCCCAAGAAAACAACTGGATTATTTGGTCCAACATAATAGAAGTGGAAGAAGATGATCAAAAAGTCTTGGAATACCATTTCCTAAGTCCTAAATCTTCAGTGGATGAATGGCTATCTACAATCAAACCCCTAGCAACTAAAGTCACAGAATAATATTCAAAAAGTATCCGTAAAACCTGTATTACCCAGGTTTTACGGATACTTCCCTCAAAACTTAAACCCATACTAGTAAACTCTCATATTACAAATAACAAATATTTGTCAAACTCTTTACATTTTGTTTGGGGTTTCAGGGACCTACTAGCCACTCCCTTATTTATTCTTTAGTCTAGTTGTAAAGAATGTTTCAAACTCAGGTAAATCATCAGTTACTCTACGGCTAATCTGCTCCATATTCTTTAAATCTTCAGCCTCAAGTCTCCATCCACCTGCACCCACATTCTCCCTGGCCTGAACGGCATTTCTAGCACCGACAATAGCAGATGTTATACCAGGCTGGGATGTTGTCCAGTTTATGGCAACCTGTCCCTGAGTCTTACCATATTTCTCAGCTATAGGTTTTAATTCTTCGGCCACCTCTAGGCATTTCTCAAAACGCCCAGGTTGAAATAGTGGAGCTCTTGCCCTTCCATCTCCTTCTTTGAACCTTGTATTAGGTGTAAATTTTCCTGTCAGTATTCCCTGAGCAAGAGGGCTGTAGTTAACTATACCAACTTCATTATCTATACAGTAGGGTATTATATCTTTTTCAATAAATCTCCATAGTAAACTATAGCAAGGCTGGATTACATCAAAACGACCAACCTTCATAGCTTCTTCCATTTCTTCTTTTGAAAAATTAGATAGGCCAATAACCCTTATCTTACCTTCTTGCTGGAGTTCTAACATAGCCCCCATTGTTTCCTCAATAGGAATCCCTTCATTGCTAGGATAATGGATAAAGTAAACATCGATACAGTCAGTTTTAAGGCGTTTTAGACTTCCCTCGCAGGCCTTTTTTACATCATTATAACGCATATTCGACCTCCATACTTTGGATGATAAATACACCTTATCACGACGTCCTTCTAGAGCTTTCCCTACCACCTTCTCTGAGTGTCCATTACCATAGACTTCAGCTGTATCTATGAAATTCACACCTAGGTCTACCATAGTCTGGATAGCGGTAATTGATTCATTATCATCAGCACCGCCCCAGTATGTACCACCGGTCACCCAACATCCTAGGGATACCTCTGAAATTTTGATATCGCTTTTCCCCAATCTTCTGTACTCCATCTTAAATCCCTCCATTGATTTAATTATGTTCACAAAAACTAGTTAGTACCCTATTAATCCTGGCTAAATGAATTATATTCCTCCAATCTACTACTCTACTGCACTGTTAAATAGAATTTTTGAAGCAAAAAACTTCAATACATGATTCCATAGGCTACTTGTGGGATATTAATTACCCACCATTAATTATGATAGTGAGTAAAAATATTGGTCTCCCCAAACATCTACAATATGTGCTATTGGCGGATCATCAATTGTATTGTCTTCACTTAGATTCTCCATCAACTCAATGTTATCATTAATGAGAGTGTGAGTATCGTCCCTTGAAAGCCAAGTTATTGGATAAAACAGTTGGTTTTTTATATGTCCTACTGCCCAGTAGTCCACATGTTCCAATCCATGAAGATTAGAATTTGTTTGATATTGAGCTTGTGTTTTTATAGTTTCTGGAGGTGTATAATCCACTAACTTAATAATTCTAGTAGCACCTGCAGGTTTAACAGCACCAGTACTGTTACAGATTCGGTTGTTCTCGATGGTTATGACAGGTTGGTGTGTGATCTTATTGTCTCCGTAATATATAGCAAAGCTATCTCTAGATTCCTGTGCCAACAATCTCTTCCTACAAACATGCATGGAATGGGGGCTAGAATCTATTCCTATCCATTTTCTATTCAGCCTTGAAGCCACTGCTAGGGTAGTCCCGGAGCCAGCAAAAAAATCAGCCACATAGTCACCTGGCCTAGATGATGAGAGTATTATTCTTTCTAGCAGTGATTCGGGTTTTTGAGTGTCATATCCCGTCCTTTCAGGGTCCCGTTGGTGAAGGTGAGAAATATCCGTCCATACATCACTGGGATATATCTTGGAGTCTTCATAATACCGATATTCTTTTCCATTTGACTTTATAGACCAAAACACTCTACCTTCCTCATCCACTTGCCTTCTCATATTGTTTCTTTTCCGGCTTCCCCGCTCTATACCAACAGCATCAATGTTAAAATAATGGTCTGAGGACTTTCGATAAAAAAGAATATTATCATGCTTGCGACTAAAATATCTTTTGGATCTACCTCCGCTTTGATAGTGCCATATAATTTCGTTTACGAAATTATCCTCTTTAAAGATACTATCCAGTAAAATCTTTAAATAAGCACTAGTTCGGTAATCTACGTGAACATAAAAGGATCCCTTAGTGGTTAGTAATTCATAGGCATACTCAAATACTTGTTTCATAAAGTCAAGATAATCCTTCTTGCCTTGCTTCCACTTATCATTATAGGCCACATTTTCTATCATACCCTTATCCCCAATCTTATGGCGGTACTTAAAGAGTTGACCCGTCATAAAAGGAGGATCAATATAAATAAGCTGAATCTGACCCCTATACTGGTCTATCATATTGGATAGGCCATCCAATACATGGACCCAATAGAATTGTCCTTGGGGATCATTTAATTTATGGGTTGTTGCCTTG
>JAAYTG010000207.1 GCA_012518075.1 Clostridiales bacterium
ATGAATACAAGGTTTCCCCGTTATGCACTAATACTGATGTTTCATTAGCAAAGCGGGAAAAACAGTATTTGATGGCGGATCTTTGTACAACAGGGTTCACCTCATCTTTAAGATAATAATCTACCATCTCCGAAAAAGCGATGCGGAGGTTTTCCTGTTCTGTCTTTGCGTTTTCGATTGTTAATTGTAGAATACTGTTTTTGGCATAGAGCAGAAGCAAAGTGCTACAAACAATGACCACAAGGAGTAATATCAGAATATTGATGATGGATACCTTTTGCCATAATCTCATGATATTATTCCTCCAAACGGTATCCGTATTTAGGTATAGTCTTTATCATGTCGTTTATATCCAGCTTTCTTCTTAGGTGAGCGATATGGACGTCCACTGTGCGGGTACCGCCGAAAAAGTCGATTCCCCAAATCTCATTTAAGAGCTTTTGCCGGGGGATGGTTCTATTTTTATATTTCACAAGCATAACAAAGACCTCAAACTCTAAAGGGGCGAGCATGATTTCCTCACCGGATTTCGTAACGATATGGCTGTCTAAATCTATGGTTATGTCCTTTACGCGGAGTATTTTATCCAGCTTTCCGGTACGCTCCAATACCTTTTCTATACGGACCAGCAGCGTCAGCATATCGAAGGGCTTGACGATATAATCCTCTGCACCCCCGCGAAGGCCTTTTATTTCAGATGCTGCATCATTTTTTGCCGTGAGATATATAACAGGAATATTATATTTCTTCATATAACCCAACAGTTCAAAGCCATCAATACCGGGAAGCATAATGTCCAACAATGCAATATCGTATGAATGATCCTCCTCCAAAGAATCAGCTGCATCCTGTCCATGACCAAATACCCTATAGTCATAGCCCGAATATTGTAGGTTTACCGCAATACCATCGGAAATAGCTTGATCATCCTCTACAACAAGAATTCTGTTCTTTCCCATTCCCTCACCCCAATAAAATGATACTTCCATTATAGCACCTAGATTTTAAAAAAGGTTATGAAAATGTTAAGGTGCCCTACATACACACAATCCATTTTTTCTTCGTTGTCACAACGAATTTTATGGTTATCTATCAACTATTAACTAAATGTTTCCGCCAAGCATTTTATATTAGATTTGATATGGTATAAAAAGTTTTCCACGATTTATATGTTATGAAAAATACCTTTCCTCAGCATAAAATCAGAAGGTTTAACTGATTTTATAATGATAAATCTTTTTCATTACATATATAGCATAGTTAATTCAATATCCTATACTGCGGTCGATGATCGTACCATCTATGGCATTTATGGTAAGCCAAGTTTGTCCTGTATCCCCATGTGTAAACGATCGTCGTTGACCCTCATCATCCTCATAATAGGTTGTAAGTGTGCCGAAAAAGTCCCATACCGGGATGAGCAAACCGGTGGTTAATTTGTTATGCTCGAAAATACGCATGAGTCCCAGTCGGACTTCGGTGATGTTCATATCAGCTCCCAGCCCCTCCGTATAATAGGAATTGCTGATAATGATCATCTTTTCAAAGACATCTCGTATCCTAGAGAAGGGGAGCATGGTGGTGTTATCCGTTATGGTATCCATGAGATTGTATGGTGCATTCCATGATACACCCACAATTCCGCTATCATCCACGATCAGTGTCATACTTTCGTAGTCCCAATTCCGGAATATGCGATCACCATCCCCCGATGTAGTCTCAATATTGGTATAAGTGACGGGTACCCCCTCCACTTGCCTTACATATTGAAGCCTATAGGCTTTTATTAGGTTTCCCATCGGGATTCCCCCTGCGTATTCGGTATTGGATCCCCCGATAACTTTGTCCCATCTCTCACAGACCAGATAATCTATACCGATTTTCTCTAAAAAATCTTCTGCAATATCCTGGGCCTGCTCTATTGTCATAGCGGGAAAGGAAAGGGAATCTGCCATTGCTGGCCCTCCTCCAAAGGTCATTTCATTCCTCCACATATCCTCGGCAAAGTATGACCCAAATCCTTTTTCGAAATCCCTCCGGTTGTTGTATTCCATGGAATAGTGATTGCTCTTTTCATTGTTGACTACAAAGATTGAGCGCATGCCTCCTGCCGGATTTAACTGCCCTACATCTGCAATTTCAAAGAGCTTACCTTTATATTCCTTTTTCTCCTCTTCAGGCATACCGGCGGTAATGTCCTGGGCTTTTAAAGCCCCTGTGGACTCTACCAATTCCTTTTCTATGGGTGCTCTTTTCTGTTCCTCTTCAAGAAGCTTTATCGTTTCCATGACCATATCCAACTGATTCATCTCAGTAGCAGCTACATCCATAGATGAATCCCCATGGTTTTCTTCTATAGGCTCCTCATCATCCTCGGATGATGAAGGGTAGGAGAGCTTTAGCCCCTGCTGTTCCAACTCTATTTTTTTCTGTTTAAGCTCGATCAGCATTTCAGATATTTCAGATTTCGTCTGTCTATTTAGAGATTCCGTTTCGTATAGTTTTCCATCATCGAATAATGCGGCTATGGCCTTGTCCACAGTCTGTTGGTCAAAAGGCCGTCCCTCTACCCTAACTAAGGGGATTCTATCGGTTTTGGGTAATATAATGTCAGCATCTATAGTAATCTTAAACTTGCCCTTTGTATCCTCTACCTGGGACTCATAGCGTTTAGGAACATCTAATCTTTCCTCTAAGCTCCCCGCTATTTCCTGCTCTGATGTAGCCAAGGCAAGCATCTGTTCCAAATCCTTCCCCGCTACAGCAGGTTTTTTTGGTGTAGCTTGGCATCCTGCAAAGAGCAGGAGACAGATTGCTCCCATCAATGTAATTGCAATGGTTCTTCTCATGCTAAAACCTCATTTCCTAATCATTGCCACCAGTATAGTTCTAGAATATGCAACGAGTATTCATCGGATTGTAAGCGAATTGTAATTTATGATGTTGGCAATAGGACAACCTGTCCCTTAATTTCGTCCATTATCCTAACGACAATTTTAGGCAC
>JAAYTG010000208.1 GCA_012518075.1 Clostridiales bacterium
ATGACATTATTATATACTCCTTGTGCGTCAACAATCGCCACCATAAAGAAGGAAACAAATTCATATAAATGGGCAGTATTTTCAGTAGTATATACTTTTGCAATAGGTTGGTTTGCAGCAGTTCTAATATTTCAAGTAGGTAGACTGTTAGGTTTTAACTAAACCTTGGGAGATGGTAATTTGCTAAGAGAAATTTTAAAAGAAATTAATGAATCTGATTATATATCTAAGGCCAATATAGCTATAAAATTAAATATCAATTTGGGATTAATAGAAGATGCTTTTTCCCAATTGGTTAGAATGGGTTATATTAAAGAAGATGACAATATGAGTAGTTGTATGTCAGAATGCAAAGGCTGTGCCTTTGCCAAAACTTGCAACAAATCACCTGTAAAAACTGTAACAATTACAGAAAAAGGCAAAAAATTATTAAGTAAATAATTTTTTACAACCAAATAAATCAAGAAAATTTAAGGAGGGACATAATGGATTACCCTCCTTAAGACTTGATAATATGTAGTTTCAGGTTAAAATATTGACATTATATTTTAAATATGTTATTATGAATAATCAGCGAGACATATATATCTTTTATGAATATAATTACAGAAGGGTGAAGTCAATGGGCAATGCTGGAAAAAAGATTATAGCTACAAACAAAAAGGCAAGACATGATTATTTTATAGAGGAAACCTATGAAGCTGGTATAGAATTAAAAGGTACAGAAGTCAAATCTATACGTCAGGGTAAAATAAATATTCGTGATGCCTATGCCCGAGTGGAAAACGAAGAAGTTTTTCTATATAATCTTCATATAAGCCCTTATGAGCAGGGAAATATATTTAACGTGGATCCCCTAAGGGTTAGAAAATTATTACTTCATAAAAGGGAAATAAGAAAGCTAATAGGATATATACAGCAAAAAGGCTATACATTAGTGGCTTTAAGTGCATATTTAAAAAATGGAAGAGTAAAAATAGGATTAGGTGTTGCAAAAGGTAAGGCACTATATGATAAACGTCATGATATAGCCAAAAGAGATGCCTCTAGAAGGATACAACAAGAATTAAGAGAAAGACAAAAACAATAGTTTTTGTTTTATATATAAGGGGGCGTACAGGTTTCGACGGGGATTTGGAGTCATTAGTAGCGAGTCATGTTTTGCTTGGTAGCATGTAAAAAACTGAGCAATAAATATAAACGCAAACGATAATTACGCTTTAGCAGCTTAATAAAAGCCGCTCGTTTCTACTAGGTAACCCACAGCCTAGCTAGAAACGTCATTATAGTGGGGAACGTCTTAAGGGTTGCCTTGACCTTAAGTTGTATAATTAAGGCTGGCCGAGTCTATATTTTGTTGTTGGAAGATAGACAAGGCGAGATCCAAATCAACAACTACACTCGTAGAAGCTACTGATAAAGGGTCTTCGGACAGGGGTTCGATTCAAAAAAGAGTCGCCTTGGAAAGTGATTTCCAAGTGAAAATCTGGCTTAATCGGTGAAACCGTAACGTAAAGACGACGGCAATACCGAGGGGTATGTGGAGCAATCCAACAGCTCTGTATCGACTTATAGGCATCCATAGGGATGCACTAGGATGGAAGTTATGACTAGTAATATTTATTGGTCAAGGAGGTATGTAGGTTATCCAACATACTATCCTAATGTAAAACTTTCATAATACGCCAGAGGGCTTCAAATGAAGTTCAAGATATAGTCAGCACCATTGGAAACAATGGAA
>JAAYTG010000209.1 GCA_012518075.1 Clostridiales bacterium
AAGCTCCTTATCTTGCTTCGGTTCAAGCCATCAACTAATCAAAAGTAGTTATCCCCATAACAGTTAACAAGAGCACTTAAAGACAACTTAACTAGTTGTGCTGGTTCAACAGTTATCGCTATATGCACATAATGCGCTATTGATAAGTAAACGCCTTCGCTGATTTGGTTAAGAAAACTCGGCTTACAGAATGTAGAAAAGCCGTAGCCGAGGCAGGACGCCGAGGCTGCTTCCACCGGCAGGACGCCGGTTTGGAAGCGGTAGGCTTTTCAAAGGTCGTAAGCCTTAGAGCATCTTTACTGCTTATTTAAAGCTCATGATAAACTCAAAGTGATGTTTCCCGGCAAAGACCTTATGTGTATCATCAAAATCTGTAGACCAGGCCATGTCACCGCCTATTCCTGCCATAGCACCATCAATATTTATATAAACTTCATCCCGGCGAATAAGCTCATGCTCATGACTAGCTTCCCAGTAATCCTCTACACTATTATGATGGACGTCAAAGGAAAAGAGGGAGCCTGTAAAGGTGATACTATGTCCATCTTCATCCTCCAAGGTAAACCATCTAGTGTCAGCATGGCTACCATTATGACTGACAGGCACAAAGGGAAAATGGGTCTGGGAAACGGTAGTTTTGTACTCCCCTACAGGTGCAGAGAGTTTCCTATCACAATAGCTCTCTCCCGGCCCTCTCCCATACCAAGATAAGGATTCAAAACCTTTAGGAGCAACAAAGCTAAGCCCTAACCTTGGAAGATGCACATAGCTGCTATCTATATCTATGCTAGCTCTAACCATTATATCTCCATCTTGGTAAATGGTATAACTTACCTGACTGTATATGTCTCCCTTATCACCAGCCAACTTGTTAGTAAATAGGACACAAGCATTTCCACCCTTGCGGCTAACAGCATAATCCATATCTAAAGCTTGTCGCTCTAACTTTCCTGGCATTACACAAGACCATAGCTCATTAGCTTCTCCCCACCATCTATCCCCTAAATGAAGGCCGGTCCTAGCTCTAGTGAAGTTTTCTAGTCCACTGTTTAATATATATTCCTTACCCTTTCGCTCATAGCCTAAGAGAATATTATCTTGGCAATCAAAGATTACCTTAAAATCTCCACCCTTTACCACTAACAGCCTGCCGTCTTCCTCTATAATCACATCTTGTCCGGAGGGAGACTGGGTTGGCAGAGAAGATCCTGGTCCTTTTATTTCAAACTGATATAGTGCGATCTCATGGCCTTTTTCTGCCCAAGGATAATCTACAGCGGTTTTAACACTAATGTTTACATAGACTTCATTCCTCTCATCTTTAACAGAAGAAAGGTCAATATTAAAGTTTAAGTCATCCCTATTCTCATGGCTAGTGGGTAACTGGATGCTAGCCTCTTGGACTCTCTTCCCATAAACTAGAATCCCATAATCAAGGGCTAGTTCATCAAAAGCTATGCCGTGAGTACGATTTTTTATTATAAACTCACCCTTATTCTTGTCCACAAGCTCTATAATAATGGGAGCCTGAGCCTGCTTTAGTTCTAGGGCACTGGGTTTTGGGGTAAGATCGGGCAAGACGAATCCATTGGCACACATATAATGAGGATGTAGCCAATCTATTAAATCCTCGCCCCAATCTCCTCCAAAGCCAAAGTAGGTCTCTCCATTTTCATTGACTGCCTTTAGGCATTTATCCTGCCAGTCCCATATAAAGCCGCCCTGGAAGATCTCATGTTTCTCTGCAAGGTAATTAAACTGTTGGAGGTTACCACCTGAATTGGCTATATGGTATGCATATTCAGCAGGTACTATGGGCCGCCTATCATTGTTATCTCCTATCATTTGATCAAGAAACTCCAAGGGAGGATACATAGCACCCCTAATATCACTAGCAATAGGGCCGGGATCGTTATTCTCATACTGGACCAATCTTGTCTTATCGTACTCCCTAATCCAGTTGGCCAT
>JAAYTG010000210.1 GCA_012518075.1 Clostridiales bacterium
CTTCAGTGACTTATCAAGGATATAAAGGTTTTCTCTTTCCAAAACAGGGTACTTTTCCAAATACTTCTCATACTCTTCTTTTGTAAGATTTTCTCTTCCGATAAGTTTATAATGACTTTCTACCAAAGCCCTATCTTCTTCCTTTAAAAGAATTTTAATCCTATCCAACCTGTCTACCCTTATTACCTCGGGAACAGCATTTTCGATACCATTTTGCTGTATTCCTACATTGACTATATTGGACATATAATCCGGAAGGGCCAATTCTGTCATGGCCTGAATAAAGAGCAGTACTATAGTTATTAGTATTGTTACAATAAATGGCCTAACTTCTTTAATTATCCGTAGCATCACTTACCTCCTGTAAGCTATTTCCCCTTATATTTCAGGATCTCTTAAAGGTAGATTGCTCTATCAAGTCCATCCTCTGTCTAAAAGAATAAACTCTTAAAGAGTACATCTCCATACCTGTAATACAAGGACTAGGGAAAAAATTTACCTCCTAATGGAGGTTTAAAATTAGAATCCTTTATTTCCTAGCCAATTTGCTATATCTCGAGCCATATGGGCTCTATCTTGGCCTAGATCTGAATTGAGTAAAGCTTGAGACATCTCCTTAGAGTTAAATAAAGATCCTTTTAAGATTGTAGGAATTATTTCTATAAAGGCTTCATCCATAGCATCTGAATATACAAATGCCTTGGCTATTCTCCCCTGAGTAAGCTTCAATCCCAACTGAATACCTCCCCAGGTAAATCGGGTATCAAGCTCAATATCAAACTTTGGAGATTCACCAAATCGCCATTCCCAGGATCTGTATTTACTATATAAGTCGTTTAATATAGACTGGTCTATCCCTTCCTCATCCTTTATAATATGAGAAGTATCTCCATATATGTCATTAAAGGAATGGATTAAGGCATCTATCATGGTTTCTATATCCAGCCGCTGGTTATACTCATTTAGATTGACTACCCTTGAACGTACAGAGTCAATTCCCTTTGACCGTATCTTATCCGCCGATACCTGCAAGTACCTGGTCATCTTCTCCATATCAGCGGATATAAGGATGGTTCCATGATGAAGAGCTGAGTTCTTCCGAAAACAAAAGGCATTGCCGGAAAACTTTCTATCCTCTACCGTCAAATCATTCCTGCCGCTGAATACGGCCTTAATACCCAAATCCTCTACCGCCTTTAAAATGACCTTCAACTGTTTATGCACGTCATAAAACTTTCTATCCACCAAGAATGAGAAATTCAGGTTGCCGGTATCGTGAAATACCGCGCCCCCCCCGGAGCTCCTTCGGGCTAACTTTCCACCCTCTTTTTTCAAGAGGTCGGTTCTACATTCCTTCCATGCATTTTGATTCTTACCTATTACTACTGTATTCTGATTTTGCCATAGATATAGGATGCATTCTCTTGGTTTTACATTGTCCAATAAATATTCTTCCATAGCAAGATTGCGCCATGGATCAAGATTACTTGTAATTACTATACTCGTCTTCATAGAAACGGGCATAAAGATGGCAGCTTAGGCCACAATGGGAAATGCCCGGATCCCCCTTTCTATTATGCTCTCTTTTCGACCATTTCCATATACCCTTGATTCTTATGGTCAACCAAATTGAAGGTATCTTTACTAAGTCTACTCCCTATAGATAAACTTAGGGCTTCTAAAGGACTTTCCTGCCCTTGGAAGCAGATTTAATAGAAAATCAATCTATCTATAGGATTGTTTATCACAGTTATTTATTATCATCTATCCTATTATACTGCTATAAATATTTCAAGAAAAATCTTTCCATTAATAAGAAAAAAGCATCATGAGGATGCTCTTTTCCAAATCTCAGCCTTGATTATTAATTAGTTTCATAATATCCTGTAGAACTTCAGCCCTCTTACCATCAACCCTTTGGAAATCCATGGCATCTATATAATACTTTTCTATTTGTCCATGGGTTGCCTTTGCCCTAGATATAAAATCAATGGCCCTGTTTATCAGGTGGTGGAAACGGTCTTTGGATTGCTCAATCTCCTGGGCAAACTGGCATATAGTTCTATAGTTTAAGAAATCATCAAAATTTATATGACTTACTAGATGCTTATAGTCACTAGGTGAGCTATTACCACCCAGAAGCTGGTCTGTATTGACCACTACACTCTTTAATTCTGGCATAATAACCAGATCCAACTCTCCTATGTCTATAGGGCAATGAAACTGCTGTGTCCGGATCCCCAACTCTTCGGCTTGCTGAACTATCCGGCCAATGGCTCTCCTTACACCCGATCCTGGCATCCCAGAGAAGGCATAGACCTTATAGGCAGGTTCAATTAGGCCATCGGTAAAATTGTATACTCCCTTGCCACTAATAGCAGCTGCAAAGAAATGAGAATGTCTCGGCCTATCAAAGGTCCTGTTAAGGGAATCCTTATAAATATCATCCATGACCTGTCTAAGAGCTTTTTGGTACTCTTGCTCATTAAAATCATCCTGAGCATAGGACTTCCATTCATCATAGGCCACTCCCGCCTCTTTTAAGCAGCTAAAAGCCATTCTAAATAGCTTATCTGCCCTGCGATTAAGTTCTAAAATCTCATCCTTTGATTCCATCAGCTTAGATTGATCCCAGTAATCTCCTAACCAAATTATATGATCAGTTATTCCTGGGTTTCTGGGTTCTACAACATGAGGTGCCGTACCATCCAATAGGGCTACACCAAGTTCCGGTATGGCTATAGCGTCCAAAGAATCCGGATCCGTGGGACAATGATATTGCTCAAGATCAAAACCATACTCCAACATATGTCTGCCTATCCTGGACATAAAGGTAGATTTGCCCGCCCCTGGCCCTCCCTTTATAATATAACGTTTGTTATAGTTATCCCCAGTGATATAATCAAAAAAGGAATGAAATCCATTTCTTGTATTTCCACCAGGGAATATCTTTCTGATTTTACCTCTATCTCTCATGCCTGTTCATCCTTTTCTAAATCATATTCCTCTTGTATATAATATGCATAAAGGGGAATTTGGGAAGACATTTACCTTGCAAGGAGAGAAGCAATCACCAGGGTAAGTCCCGTTAGCTGATAAATAATTACAGTATTGGCATTGGCCTTAACCAGTTTTGGTATATTGTTAAACTCTTCTCGAGCAATCCTGACAGATTTAATTGCTAAGGGTATACTCAGCCAGCCCAAGAGCCAAAAAGGATTCCTGTATAGAATAGAGATGGCTATTAAGGACAGATATGCCAATAGAAACAATAGGCCATACACCACGATTCCCTTCTCCTTGCCCATTCTAACCACCCAATTCTTTTTATTGCCTTCCTTATCAGCCTCATAATCGGGATATTGATTAATCCATAATACATTTGATATAAGAAAACCTATAGGAAGTCCCACTATCATAACCCTATAGTCAAAGGAACCGGACATAACCATGTACATCCCAAGAGTGACAAGAGGTCCAAAGGTTAAACCTACCGCAAATTCTCCCAAGCCGGTGTAGGCAAATTTAAAGGGAGGCACACTATAGAAAATAGAAATAAATACGCCCAGTATTCCTACCCATAAAATCTTGGGCTCTCTAAAGATAACGATTATAAGCCCAATACCACAGGCAAGCAAAAAGGTCCCGATGGCTATATATAGGACCTCGTCCAAGCTAAGTTTGCCCTGGACAATAGTTTTTTTCCCGCCGCTAAAGGGGGTTCTATTTTCCGGTGCTATATTTCTATCTACACCAGTCTTATAGTCTACATATTCATTACTAGAATTCTTTCCTATTTCGATAAAATAGATACCAACCAGTGAGAGCAGAAACCAGGGGAGACTAAATCTCCCCGTTATACCATAGGACAATGCAGCCCCCACCAGCATAGGTATGGTAGAAGCAACCCATATCTTAGGATCTGCTATTTGCCAAAACCCCTTCCATAATCGCTTTACTTCTACATTATACATAATCAACACTTCCTATTTGCTAATTTATCCAGCTGCCCGTATTGAATTTAATACTGCTATAAGGGCAACTCCTACATCTGCAAATACTGCTGCCCACATAGTTGCTATCCCGGCAGCCCCTAGGAGTAGGACAATCCCTTTTATGCCTAAAGCCAGTACGATGTTTTGCCATACTATCTTCTTAGTTTTTCTGGAGATATCAATAGTTTTTACTAGTTTGTGAGGTTCGTCTGTCATCAGCACTATATCAGCCGCCTCAATAGCTGCATCTGAGCCTAGGCCCCCCATGGCTATACCGATATCCGCTCTGGCCAGCACAGGAGCATCATTGATTCCATCCCCTACAAAAACTAGTTTTCCCTTTAATCCCTTATTTTTCTCTATCATCTCCAGTTTAGCAACCTTTTCATGGGGTAAAAGCTGAGCATATACCTCACCTATTTGAAGCTCCTTTCCTACTTTTTGTGCAACCTCTTGGCTATCACCGGTAAGCATGGCTATGGTTCGAACGCCCTTAGCCTTTAAATCCCTTATGGCCTTTTTGGAGTCCTCCTTTATCCGATCAGAAACCACAATATGTCCTGCATAATCTCCATTGACAGCAATATATACCACGGTGCCCACGCTGTCAATATCCTGGCAATTAACTCCCTCCTGCTGCATTAAGGCTAAGTTTCCAGCCAATATTCGGTGCTCATCAGTTTCTACGGCTATACCATGACCCGGCATTTCCATGTAGTTTTTGATTCTACTCTTATCAATCTCCCCATCATAAGCCTTGACAATAGATGTGGCTATAGGGTGGGTTGAATGGCTTTCAGCAATGGCTGCATAATACAATAGTTCATCCTTATCCACACCGGGTACAGGATTAATCTCTGCTACATCAAATACTCCCTCGGTTAAAGTACCAGTCTTGTCAAAGACAACGGTATCAATCTCTGTCATGGCCTCCAGGTAATTGCCCCCTTTGACCAGAATCCCCTGCCTAGATGCTCCCCCTATCCCACCAAAGAAGCCTAGAGGAATGGATATAACCAGTGCACAAGGACAAGAGATTACTAAAAATACCAAAGCCCTATATACCCAGACAGAAAAGCTTTCACTGGCTACTAACAAAGGAGGCGCTACTGCCATAATCAGGGCCGAGAATACTACAATTGGAGTGTAATATCTGGCAAAACGTGTTATAAATCTCTCTGTTGGCGCTTTTTTACTGCCGGCATTCTCTACCAGATCCAGTATCTTTGATACAGTGGACTGGCTAAAGACTTTGGTTACCTCTACCCACAATAGACCATTATTATTGATAAATCCACCTAAAACCTCATCACCCACTTTTACATCCCTGGGGACCGACTCTCCAGTTAAATCCGATGTATCCATTGAAGATTGACCTTCTACTATACGACCATCCAAAGGGACCCTTTCCCCAGGTCTAATAACTATTATGTCCCCAGGCTGAACTTCCGTGGGAGATAGCTTAATGATCTCTTCTCCTCTTTTGAGATTTGCATAATCAGACCTGATATCCATCAATTCGGTAATGGACTTTCTGGATCGATGGACAGCCATATCCTGAAATAGCTCACCTACCTGATAGAATAGTAATACCGCAACCCCTTCCGGGTACTCTCCTATTATAAAGGCACCTATGGTTGCAATAGCCATTAAGAAGTTTTCATCAAATACCTGTCCTCTACTAATATTACTAACTGCCTTTTTTAAAACATCACCGCCGATGACAATATAGCTGGCTAGAAAAAGGGTCAGTTTTATAGGAAATGAAGTTTTAATTAATAAGGCTATAATAAAAGGAATAATTCCAAATACTAGCCTAACCCATTTATTTCTTAATTCTTTTTTCATATTACCGGCTTCCTCTAGCTGGCTGCCAGCTTTCTCTAGCACCCTGACACCAGGTTCTAGTTTCATTACTAGCTCCCCTACCAAATCTATTACGGTATCCTTATCCTGGTCTGACTCTACCAGCATGGTCTTGTTTGAAAAATTCACACTTGCACTTCTAATTCCCTCTATGCCCCTAAGACCATTTTCTATTTTAAGCGCACAATTGGCGCAATCTAAACCCTCCAATGTAAGCTTGTATCTTTGCTGCATATAAACTCCCTCCTTACATATACAAATAACCAAGACTCTCTTGGTAAAAAACAAATAATTAAAGCCTTCTAAAGTTGACTCTAGGTTGATATAATAAGTCTTTGCCTTAACACCTTGTGCTAATTCAAGGGTTATGGTTATATCGCATAATCTTCTTAAGTAAATTTATTCATTTACATGGGCCAAGCCTTGAGCAAAGACTTGGCGAATATGATCATCATCAAGAGAATAATAAACTACCTTCCCGTCCCTTCTATATTTGATGAGTCGGGATTGTCTAAGGACCTTTAGTTGATGGGAGATGGCTGACTGACTCATTCCTAATAGTGCCGCCAAATCACATACGCACATTTCCGAAATGGAAAGAGCATATAGAATCTTTAAACGTGTCGGATCCCCAAAAACCTTAAAAAATTCTGCTAAGGACATAATGGTCTCTTCCTCTAACATCCTTTTACTTACACCATTTACCACATCCTGATGAATAACAGTGTATCCACAGGTTTGGATCTTATCTTTATCGACTTTCATTCTATCACCCTCTATCATATGAATATGTGTTCATGTGTTATAGTATGATTTTATCAATATTATTGTGAGTTGTCAATGAGGAAGCGGACTTGTCCGACTTTAAATACTTCTTTACAAGAAAAGGCACCCTAACCTTGTATCCTAGGGTGCCTTCTTACTTTTAATTATGTTTTTGTATCCACCGCCGCATCGAAAAATTCTACTTTGGTGTTTATTCAAACTGTAGGATACCTAAAGCCTCATAGGTCTCTCCGTCTACATAATGGTTATTAGGTAAGTTCTTATCCTTTTTGAATCTCAA
>JAAYTG010000033.1 GCA_012518075.1 Clostridiales bacterium
CTATATATCCCTTCTTCACTCCTCTATGAGTTTAGAGGAATTGGCAGGTTTTCTCATGAGATATGAATAAGGAATAAAATGCCTCACTTAAGGAGAGTGAGGCCTCTTTAATAACTATGCAAGGAGCATCCGGTCGCTGAATCCGCCGAATTTTTCCAATAAATCTGTCACTTTTAAATTCTTCTTATCCTCTCCGGACACATCATAGACGATTTCACCTTCGTTCATCATAATCAGCCTGTTTCCAAGTCTAATAGCATCCTTCATATTATGGGTAATCATCAAAGTAGTTAATCTATTCCTCTCCACCAGCTCTTGGGTTAGCTCCAGTACTTTCTCAGCTGTTTTAGGATCAAGAGCTGCAGTATGTTCATCCAATAGCAAGAGTTTAGGCTTTTGCAATGTAGCCATAAGTAGCGCCAGAGCTTGCCTCTGACCTCCGGACAAAAGCCCCGCCTTAATATGCAGCCGGGCTTCCAGCCCTAAATCAAGAGCTTTCAAATGTTCCTGGAACTTGCTTTTTTCTTCTTTCCTAATACCCCAGCTTAGCCCCCTACTCTTACCCCGTCGGTTTGCAATAGCAAGGTTTTCAATGATTTCCATATCTGCCGCAGTACCCATCATAGGGTCCTGAAAGACCCTGCCTAAAAAGGTGGAGCGCTGGTATTCCGGCATTTTGCTTATATCTTCTCCCGCCAGTATGATCTCTCCAGCTTCCGGCATATATACTCCCGCAATTAAATTGAGTAAGGTGGATTTCCCTGCTCCATTGCCACCAATTACTGTGACAAAGTCTCCTTCTCGGATATGAAGGTTGAAATTGGATAAGACCCTATGCTCATTTATGGTACCAATATTGAAAACCTTAGTCAATTTATTTATTTTTAACATAACTTCACTCTGCTTTCTCTAGATTAATTTTTGGCTTTATAAGTTTCTCCTTCATCACGGGAATTGATAAGGCTATAGCAACTAAAATAGCTGTAAACAGCTTCAAGTTAGAAGATTTTAAGCCCATCCTCAATACTATGGCAATAATCATTCGGTAAACAACTGATCCAGTAACCACAGAAACCATCCTGAAAAAGAAGTTTAGTCGTTTGCCAAAAAGCACCTCTCCAATAATAACCGAGGCCAAGCCAATCACTATGGTTCCCGTGCCCATGCCCACGTCAGCATATCCCTGGCTTTGAGCTACCAAAGCTCCGGATAGGGCCACCAGGCCATTGCTTAATAGCAATCCCAGAATTTTTGTCATATCAGTATTGCCTCCCAGTGCCCTGACCATATATTCGTTACTTCCTGTAGCACGAATCAAAGAACCTATTTCTGTACCAAAAAACCAATAAAGAACTGCCATGATTATTAATGAAAAAAACACTCCTAAAATGAGAGTTACCATAGTTTTATTAAAAGCCGTGGGCAAAAATAGCTCAGCCTTAGTAAAAACCGTATCCATTCCCAGCAAGGCTATATTGGCCTTACCACCCATGATGGTAAGATTTATGGAATATAAGGCAATCATAGATAAAATACCTGATAAAATTGCCGGAATTTTTAGTTTAGTATTGAGTATCCCTGTTACCATCCCTGATAATAGTCCGGTTATAAAGGCTATTAGAAGGCTGATAAAGGGATCCCATCCTGCAGTAATTAAAATAGCGCTTACTGCGCCTCCTAAAGCAAAGCTTCCGTCTACTGTTAAGTCAGCATAATCTAAAATTTTAAAGGTGATATAGACACCCAAAGTCATAATCCCCCACAAGATACCTTGTGCCACCGCACTGTGAAGGGATAACAATAAACCCGCCATATTTTTTTACCCCCATTAGAAAGGATTTAGGTGATAAACCCAAATCCTTTTATTTAAAAATATCTTATTTTATTGACCCCACTACTCATTCTTGATTAATAAAAGTTGCTCTTTCTGACAGATTTTCAGGTATAGTTATACCCAAAGTATCAGCAATTTCCTTATTAATTATTAGTTCAAAGTCGGTTAAATATAGGATAGGCATATCCGCCGGTTTCCTATTTTCTTTAATAATTTCTACAGCCTGACTACTGGTCAACTTGCCTAGATCATAATAGTTAACACCATAGGTAGCTAGACCGCCATTGCTAAGCATTCCTTCTTCTCCTACAATTACTGGAATACCTGCCTCCTGAGTTATCATGGAAACAGTTGCCATACCAGATGCTATCATATTGTCAGTAGGTGAATAAATAGCCTGGACCTTGCCTACTAAAGATTCTACTACCGATTGAATTTCCGATGATTGGGAGACACTGGCATCAATTATGCTAAGCCCCAATTCCTCTGCAGCCTCCTTGGCCAGATTTACCTGGAAGACCGAATTAGATTCACTGGAATTGTATAGTACTGCTACGGTTTCCGCCTCAGGCAATATTTCAGTTAAAAGCTCCATCTGCTCCTTTACAGGAGTTAAGTCCGAAGTTCCCGCTACATTGGTTCCAGATTTTTCATTGGACTCTACCAGTTTGGCATCAGCCGGATCCGTAACTGCTGTAACCAAAATAGGGATCTCAGAACTTTCGCTTGCCATAGCCTGTGCAGCAGGGGTGGCAATGGCCAAAACCAAGTCCACATTATCGTTTACAAACTTTGCAGCAATAGTCTGGCAGTTTGCTTTTTCCCCTTGGGCATTCTGATAATCTATGGTAAAATCTTCGTCTTCAACGAGTCCCGCTTCCTCTAAGCCATCCACAAAGCCCTCATAGGCCGCATCTAGTGCATCGTGGGTTACCAGCTGGAGTACGCCGATTTTAAAGACCTTCTTTCCTCCGCCGGTGGTTTCACCACTACAGGAGGAAAGAACCACTAGGCTACAAATAAGGAATATGGTAATAAAAGTTTTTTTAATCTTCTTGTTCATACTAAATATCCCCTTTTATATACTTATTCTGGTATCAAATTAACGCCTCATATCAGATAAACCCATTAAAACCATGAGAAACAACTATAAGATAGTACCAACATAGATACTGTCCTAACACATAAGCAAATTTATGTGTTGGAAATAGGAATAACAAGCTCTCTTTTTTCCGTGCTTACCACGATACTGGTTTCCATACTGCTAATACCCGGAATAGAGACTAGGGCATTTATAACATTTTCCTTATATACCTCTATATTAGGTGCCATAGCCTTTAGCAAATAGTCCTTGCTGCCCGTTAAGGTATAGCATTCCAATATATAGGGAAGCTCTTTGACCCTAGTAGTAAAATTCTCAATGGTTTCCTGATTATAAGGCGCTAAGTTTATTGTGATAAAGGCCGTAATTTCAAATCCTAGCTTCTTTTCATCCAATAGGGTTGTAAACCTACTGATGACACCCTTTTCAACTAAATTTTTAGTACGGCTTAAGCAAGCAGAGGGTGAAAGTCCAACGGCCTTGGAAAGGTCACGGTTAGATATAGAAGAATCCTGTTCAAGATATAAAAGTATTTTTTTATCAATATCATCCAAATAAATTGACATACGGCCTTTCC
>JAAYTG010000034.1 GCA_012518075.1 Clostridiales bacterium
ATATAATCAGGAACCCAGTATTCCAAAACTATTTCTCCTTCATTTTTGGGCAGGCGGCCTTCTTTTAAGGTAATAGGCAGAATATCAAAAGCAGCCTTATCATATCCCCTTATATCTAGATACCTGTAAGGAGGAGCTTCGGGGCTTTGTTGTCGCTCATCCTGGGATATTTCAGCTAGGATAGCCGTACCAATTTTACTGATGACTCCAGAATTATCAACTCCTACATAGTTTTTAATATTACCTATTTTGTCCCTAGAGATATCTAAGAAGATGGCATGATAGTCTCCGTTACTTTTTATTTCATTCTTTATCATCATTTCCCTAGCACTGACGACCATTGTACCTATTGAGGTGATAAGGGCAACAGACAATATTATTCCTATTATAGTGAGAAGGGTACGCTTCTTTTGACCCTTTAAATATCTATATGTGATTTCATTATAGCTCCTCATAGGGAAATCACCTCATTCTTGGATATAATGCCATCCTCTATTGTTATTATTCTATCGGCCTGGGAGGCTATATCCACATCATGGGTTATTACTACCAGGGTCTGGTTATACCTTTTTACAGAAATCTTTAAAAGATCTATTATCTCCTTACTATTTTTACTGTCCAAGTTACCGGTAGGCTCATCAGCTAATATAATGGAGGGTTTATAAGCTAGGGCCCTTCCAATAGAGACTCTTTGTTGTTGACCGCCGGACAGTTCTGAAGGCAGATGGTTTTTTCTATCCTGTAATCCCAAGAGATCAAGTAGTTCTTTAATATAGGCTTTATCCGGCTTTTTATTATCCAACAAAATAGGAAGCAGTATATTTTCTTCTACGGTTAGTACAGGGACCAGGTTGTAGAATTGGAAAACAAATCCCACTTTTCTTCTACGGAAGATAGCTAGTTGCTTTTTGTTTAGCGTGTAAATATCAATATCATCTACAAAGACCTTACCAGAGCTAGGTTTATCTACTCCACCTATAAGATGGAGAAGGGTGCTTTTACCTGAGCCACTGGGGCCCACAACTGCCACAAATTCTCCTCCATTTATAGATATGTTTGCATCTTTTAGGGCATCTACCCTGGTATGGCCGCTACCGTAGCTTTTGCATAAGTTTTCTGTTCTTAATATCTCCATATATAATTCCTCCACAAAATGTATTATTTGCTTTGACTTATTTGACTTTTCCGGTGATTATATAGAAACCAGTATTATCTGGTGACAACTCAATATCATCTAATTCCTTGGGGATATCTAACTTTCCATTACGTGGACATTGTCTGGATATTACATATCCATTGATAGTATAAAAAACATCCTCCTCTAGAGAATAAACATACTCTTCTAAAGTCCAACGATTCTTGTAGATAATCTCAGCATGGGGCTTTCCTACATATCTTATGTGCCAAGGCTCATATCCAATTCCTGTAACATGCTTTTTGAGAAAGGGATACCTAATAATAAATCCATGTTTCCAACCATTATGGTGGATCCACTTGCCAGCATCAGTGTCAATAAACTCCCGCTGTGCTTTTTTGCTTACATATAGATCGAGAGCTAGTCCAGTTTGATGTTCACTGGCATTAACAGGAGCTGCAATTCTTGGGTTCTCTTCATATATACTTTCTTGATCCTCTGCAGTCCTATAGGTGCTCATAATATAGACTTTTTCTCCTGTATTTTGTCTTACATCATCTAGAAGATTTTCCAAATCATCTATGACGTTTTCATCTAATAAGAAAGAAGTATCCCTAAAGTTAATTAAGTTAAATAGCGATTTATCATCAATCTTATGTTTCTTATTAATAAGGAATAGGGAAGTTGTACCTGTTATATTTGTACTGGGGGATAGAAGCTCTTCAAGGGGAATGCTTTTGATATCCTGACCGTGATAGTCGAGGCTTTTCAAATGGATGCTATCTCTTTTATGGAAGAAAGTATCCTTAAAACCAAACATCCAATCATTTCTAAAACTAATGGTATAGAAAGAAAAGATAAGAGTGGCAGTGAATGCTAAAAAGATTGCTATCTTTAATGGTTTAACTCTATATTGTGTATTTTGGGTCCTCATAAAGATTCACTCCTAGGCTAAAGTTAGTTTACTTTGGACAAATCATAGTGGATATATCCATAGTATAGCTAGAAGTGATTATAGAGTATAAATCTTACATTAAGGTGAATAAAATTCTTACTTTTTAGTAAGGTCTATACAGTTTTCCTTTATATTACGCCTTTTAAAAAGGTGACAGTAAATTCAGTGCCTTTACCTTTTTGGCTTTTAACAGATATCAGGCCATTTTGCGATTCAACTATAGTTTTAGCTAGGGCCAAGCCTATACCTATACTCTCAGTTTTCACTGATTTGCCATTTGATTAAACTGGTGATTCAAAAGAGCAAACTCACCTTCGTTCTTCTCAGGGAGAACAATACTAAAGTCATTGTCTATGACCCTTTCGGCAGCTCCAGAGACCTTTCTAATCTTGGAATAAATCAGGGAATATTCCCCCTTCACAAGAAGCAGCAAAGGAATAAGAAATAGAAGATTTAGTAGCCCCACTTTTTGTGCTGTCTTTAGGTACAAATCCTTAATGTCAGGCTGAGCAAGGAGACTAATATCTTGGCTATATCCATATTTGTCTAAAATAGCCTGTCCTTTCTCTACTTCCTCATATGTAGCTTTCTTAGTTACGATACTTATAATCTCATCTTCTAGCTCTGGATGAGAAGACAGAATCTTGCCTACCAGGGCTATATTTTTATGGCCAACAATCCTATAAATAGTAATATATTCGTAGCTAATCAAAGCAAGTATCAGTGCCATAAATAGAAACTGTAAAATCAAGAGTTTCAAAACTATACTTCTAATCTCGGGGTTTTTAAATATTCCATTCATCATATAATTCCTCTCTATAATCCCTCATATATTTTGACCCTATATGTCTACTTTAACATCCAAGTCCCATTTATAACCAACACCTCTTACGGTTTTTATATATGATGGGCTACTGGGATTATCCTCAATCTTTTCCCTAAGGCGTCTTATGTAAACCGATAGGGTATTGTCATCAACAAACTCTCCATCAATTTCCCAAAGATTTTCTAATATCTGACTTCTAGTAAGGACCTGATAATGTTCATTAATATTTTTACAATAATTAAAGGGTTTGTACTCACTTTTGTTTAATATAGGTATATAAGCTATAAATACAAATAAAAGAAAGGATGATAAACTCATGGAAGGTATTCAAGGAGCTTGGAACAACATTCTCTTAGCTTTACCCAATGTTCTAAAAGCTATTTTATTTCTTTTAATTGCATGGGGTGCAGCTTCTGTGACTCGAAACTTGGCTATTAAAGGACTGACTAAGATCAAATTTAAAAGTAGAAAACTAAAAGATGGAGAAGAGAAAGCAGATGGACAACGTGAAGATATAATCAAAAGTATTGGCCAACTATTATATCTATTAGTTTTTGTATTGTTTATACCTAGTATTTTAGATGCGCTGAATATGGAATCTATTTCAATTCCAATATCTAATATGATGCAAAAACTATTGGCCTTTATACCCAATATTATTGGGGCTATTATTATATTGTTTATTGGCTTTTTCGTAGCCAGAATTATTAGAGATATTGCATACAGTTTTTTTAATACTTTAAATATTGATAAATGGTATGATAAGCTAGCCATTGAGCCTGAAAAGGATACAACGACTGAAAGTCAAACTACCTTATCGAAGATATTGTCCAATGTGCTCTATGGTATAATATTAATACCTGTTATTACTATGGCATTAGAAACTCTAAAGATACAGACACTAACAACACCCATAGTAACAATGCTAAATAGTATAATAACAATGGTTCCTAATATTTTCGTAGCCATTATATTAATACTAATAGGACACTATATTGCAAAGTATGTTGGCCAAATTTTAACTGCTCTGCTTAGTCGCGTTGGTATTCAAAAGGTCTATTCTTGGGCTGAAAAGAATTCAGAAGCCAACATTCCACGCATAAATTTAGCACAGTTAATTGGGAATATTGTTAGAGCTATTATTATGTTGTTTATTACTGTTGAGGCTCTTAACGTTCTCAAGCTACAGGTGTTGAATAATATAGGTACTGCTATAATACTCTACATTCCATTGTTGATAAGTGGTCTACTAATAATATTGTTAGGAACACTTGCAGGATATTTTGTTGAAAGCATCATTGTAAAACATGCTAAAAGTCCACTTTCAGGGAAAATAGCAAAGTACATTATCATCGTTTTCGCTATTTTTATGACCTTAGAACAAATTAAGTTTGCATCAACCATAGTAAATACGGGCTTTTTATTGGTGCTAGGGGCATTAGCTGTTGCATTTGCTATATCCTTTGGTATAGGCGGCAGGGAATTTGCAAAAAAACAATTAGAAAAGCTAGATAAAAGTATCAATATTGAAGACAATGAGGGCTAGACTCAATGCAAATTCTTATATAAATTTAAAAGGCAATAGGAAAGTTTCTCTCCTATTGCCTTTTAAATGGGGATACTATCGAGTTTAAGCACTAAGCTACAAAGCTAGTCATTTACAAAGCAGCTCATTTCATTGCATATAAAGAATGATATTGTAGTTATTATTCTAGGGAACAATAAAAATTCTCAATTTACTAGTCAAAAAAGTGTGTTGACACAAGTTTTTATATATGATAGCATATAATTCGTCGCTTCAAGACGATAATAAATAGCGACAAAAAAACAAATAAAATTATGTTGACAAACCGATTTAAGTTTGCTAACATAGTAAGAGTCGCCTCACAAAAGAGTGAGAGGCAAGAAAGATTGATCTTTGAAAACTGAACAGTGTATAAAAAA
>JAAYTG010000035.1 GCA_012518075.1 Clostridiales bacterium
AAAGTAAAAGCCTCTTGCTTGAGGATATTTCTTCAATACTGGATATAGCTCTGGCTCTTGGTTTTAGTAATCAGAATTATTTTAGCATTTTGTTCAGAAGATACACTGGAATTACTCCTATGCAGTATAGAAAAAATGGTGGCCTGGAGAAAGCTAAGTCTTATTGCATTTGAAAAGCCTAGGGCTTTCAAACCAAGGTCCTATCGGCAGAAGCTGCATACGTCCATGCCTCAACAAAATGAGTCCTAGTTTTATCCTAATCAATGATGAGCGAAAGAGTAATAGACATTATGCTTTTAGGATTAAGAGGACAAGGAGCTAATTAACTTGATTTTAGAGGATAATTGCTGTGGATATAGAATACTTAAAGGACAGAACATTTCATGTTTCTTATAAGGCTTATCGGCTAAGGCTCACAATAGATTTGGGGGGGATTTGATATGTTAAAGCATAGGGGGACCATTAGACTTGAGTCCCATCGATTAATACTACGAAGGTTTTCTTTGGATGACGCTGATGAGATGTTTAACAACTGGGCAAATGATAGTGAAGTAACCAAGTATTTAACCTGGGATCCTCATGGTAAAGTAGAGGCTACAAAGGAAATCATCTCTATGTGGATAAAACAGTATAAAGATAAAAGAGCATATAACTGGGCAATCCAGCTAAAGGGGACAGGAGAACTAATAGGCTCCATTGGGGTTGTAGATTTAAGTGACAGGGATAGTAGGTGTGAGATTGGTTATTGTATCAGCAAAGCTCACTGGAATAGGGGGATTACCACAGAAGCATTAAAAAGGGTTATGGATTTTTTGTTTTTTGATGTGGGTCTTAATCGAATTCAGGCGAAGCATGATATTTTAAACCCAGGCTCAGGGAAGGTTATGGAAAAATCAGGGATGAAGTACGAGGGTACCTTTCGGGAATATTTTCTGCGTAAGGATGGGAGCTTTGGTGATATGAAAATGTATGCGGCTCTAAAGGAAGAGATGCATGTATAGTCAAATGGAACTCTTATCAACCTATGCGCATAGTTACGGGAGAGACTTGCATATGATGCTTCTAGATAATATAATGAGTTTGGGAAAAGAAGATACTTACAAAAAGTATTGACAATAAATAGACGAAGGTGGGATAAACATGCATAAAGACAATATATATGTTATTTATGGTGATAACCCCAAAAATATGATTCTTGAGCTTCTAAGCAAGATAGAGCCGGAAAAGGGATTGCCCCATGACACTAAGATTGGAATCAAACCAAATCTGGTGGTGGCAAAACCTTCTACCAGCGGGGCAACCACATCTCCAGAATTGGTGGAGGGAATTATAGAGCATTTCCAATCCAAAAATTATAGGGATATATCTATTTTAGAAGGCTCCTGGATTGGCGAGAGAACATCTAGGGCTTTCAAGGCTTGCGGATATGAAGATATATCAAAAGAGTATGATGTTCCCCTTATAGATCTGCAGAAGGATAGCTATGTGGAGAAAAAAGTGGGAGACGAGAGGATTAAGATCTGCAGCAAAATGACTGAGGTCGACTATCTAATAAATGTTCCTGTCCTAAAAGGACATTGTCAGACTAATCTAACATGTGCTCTTAAAAATATAAAGGGCTGTATCCCCAATTCGGAAAAACGTAGGTTCCATACCATGGGTCTGCATAAACCAATCGCTTATTTAAGCAAAACAATAAAGCAAGATCTAATAATAGTTGACGGAATAATGGGTGACCTAAACTTTGAAGAGGGAGGCAATCCGGTTAGGATGAACCGAATTTTGGTGGGTAGCGATCCGGTTATGATAGATAGTTATTCTGCTGATTTACTGGGCTTTGACCTGGAAGAAATACCCTATATAAAGATGGCAGAGGATATAGGAGTAGGAACTACTGATTGGGATGAATCCAGAGTGATAGAGTTTAATAGTGATCAGAGTACAGAAATAAGAGGGGAGACTGGCAAAGCAAGGCTATTTACCAAATACATCCAAGAACGGGATGCCTGCTCAGCCTGCTATGGCAGTTTGATACATGCTCTAGACAGGCTGAGAACCAAGGGTCTACTAGGTAGAATTGATTCTAAGCTATATATAGGCCAGTATTATAAGAATAAAACCATAGATTCTGGTATTGGAATAGGTCAATGCACAAAAGGTTGCCCTCAATATGTAGGGGGTTGTCCACCTACAGCCAGGGATATTGTTAAATATTTGGAAGAGACCCTTTTATAAAAGAAAGGTCCAAAACTAATATTCTTTATCTGGAGCTACTAGATTCGGCTCTGGTAGGTGCCTACTAGACTGGTATCTGCTAAATCCGGATCCACTAGACTGGAGTTTACTAAATAAGCAAGGGAAGCATAAAGAATATAGCTATTGGATCTTATAGTTTGGTTTATTTAAGACGAACTTATTTATTACTAGCTCAAAACTGCAATTTAAAAAGCTGGCGGCATCCTCACACATCCTCATTCTCGTAGAGTATATCTCGAGGAAATCCATTGGACATGAGACATTCATGTCCATTATCATTTCATAGCGAAGATTCATCTTTTCCTTATCGATTTCTAGCCAATTCTTTTTAATGGAAAAGTTGACTCGATTATGAATGTTTCCAGGATCAAAAGGGATGCCCTTCCGGATTCTAGTTCTATGGGCATCGATTTTATCAGCGATAATTAGGGCAGCACTGACTTCATTGACAGGGCTGCCATATTGTTCTTCGTGGCTTCCTATAGCACTAATGATATATACAATATCTTCCATGGGCATCTTCATCTTTAATAAAATAGGAAAGAGGAGATTGGCCCCCGCTATACCATGGTTTTTTCTATTAATACAGTTGCCTATGTCATGCATCATTCCTGCTATGGCTGCCAACTCAACCAAACTGCTTGGATATCCAAGTACACGTAAAATCTTAGCGGCGGTGTTGCTCACCCTAGTTACATGACGTATTCCATGCTCTGTATATCCTAAAACCTCTAAGGTTTTGTTTGCACCTTCAATGAGGGCCTTAATATCATTATTGTTTTTTATATCTTGGAGTCTTATCATTTTTAGAGCCTCTTTCTATCTATAATTATTAGAATAACTACACTCAAAAACTAATCAACAAACAAGTAATTGCTGTCAATGGTATATTAGCTAGGTTAAATCCTTGTGCCAGTTAATCCTACACTCATAATTTCTATTGAAGGCTCACTTCATCACTTTATAGGGAAAGCTAAGGCTTATAACTTTGAAAAACCTTATCGTTCTAACAAGCTATCAATCTAAAAATCTAAGAAGATCATTCTAGCATAAGTCTTTCCCAAGTAACTGAAGATAATAAGAAAAAACCATTATTTCTTGTTGACATAGAGTTTTATATATAATATAATCTATGGCTGTAAAGGTAAAATACTTTACAGCTACAGACCTATCCTTAGGGAGTGTGTGAATGGAGAAATTTGCTCAAATTGGAATGTTGTTGGAGATATACGGTGGTTTGCTTACCCATAGGCAAAGGGATGTTATGGATTTATACTACAATTATGACCTGTCCCTTTCTGAAGTAGCTGAGCATTTTCATATCAGCCGACAAGGGGTACACGATCTTATAAAGAGGTCAGAGCAGATTCTCTTAAATGCAGATCGGAGTGTAGGTGCCTTAGAACTACGAGGTAGAATATTAAAAGGCCTTAGAGAGATTGAGGGGGATTTAGATGAGATACTCAATCGCTCAAAGGAAGACTTGACACAAGACTTTGATAAACTTAAGGATGAATTAAGAGATATAAAAGAAAAGATTACCAAGTTAAGTAATCTTTGACGCAGTGTAGTGACAACCGAATTACAAGGAGGTTGAAGGATGGCATTTGAAGGGCTATCAGGCAAGCTACAATCGGCTTTGAAAAAACTGACCAGCAAGGGGAAACTTTCCGAAAAAGATGTAAAAGATGCTATGCGGGAAGTAAGATTGGCATTGCTAGAGGCCGATGTTAACTTTAAGGTAGTAAGGGAGTTAGTCAAAAAAATTAGCCAAAGAGCTGTAGGGCAAGAGATAATGCAGAGCTTGACCCCGGGCCAACAGGTTATTAAGATAGTAAATGAGGAATTGACCCATTTGATGGGGGGTACTCATAGTAAAATTACAATAGCTTCAAAAGCCCCCACTGTAATAATGATGGTGGGATTGCAGGGTGCTGGTAAAACAACTACTGCAGGTAAGCTTGGCGGGTATTTAAAAAAAGAAGGGAAAAAGCCTCTTCTCGTCGCCTGCGATATATATCGACCTGCCGCTATAAAACAACTCCAGGTAGTGGGGGATCAACTGTCAATTCCTGTGTTCGAGATGGGTAAGGATGACCCTGTTAAAATTGCTAGCCAGGCTATTGCCCACGCAAAAGATGAGGACTATGATGTAGTAATCATTGACACAGCTGGTAGACTTCATATTGATGAAGAGCTGATGGATGAGCTTAAAAACATTCAGATGGCTGTAAAAACTCAAGAAATTCTCTTGGTGGTCGATGCGATGACCGGGCAGGATGCCGTTAATGTAGCCGAAAGCTTTAATGAGAGGTTGGGCATAGATGGAGTGGTTTTAACTAAGCTTGATGGAGACACTAGAGGGGGAGCCGCTCTCTCGGTAAAGGCTGTTGCTGGCAAGCCTATCAAATTTGCCGGTGTGGGTGAGAAACTAACGGATCTGGAGCCCTTCCATCCAGATAGGATGGCTTCTAGGATTCTTGGCATGGGGGATGTTCTTAGCCTAATTGAGAAAGCCCAGGCCAACATAGATGCAGAAAAGGCCCTAGAATTGGAGAAAAAGCTTCGAACCCAGCAGTTTACCTTTGATGACTTTTTGGAGCAGCTTCAGCAGCTGAAAAGCATGGGCCCCTTAAGCGATATTGTTGGGATGATTCCAGGTATGAATGCCAGCAAGCTGGGCGGTGTAGATCTTGATGACAGACAGCTGGTTAGAACTGAAGCTATGATACAGTCTATGACCAAGGAAGAGAGGCTTAACCCAAGCATCATCAACGCCAGTAGAAGAAAAAGGATTGCTAAGGGTAGCGGAACCAACATACAAGATGTTAATAGGCTATTAAAATCCTTTACTGAATTCCGTAAGATGATGAAGAATATGGCTGGTATGGAGAAATCCATGAGGCGGGGAAGATTTAAATTCCCATTTTAAGTAGATATTTAGGAGTTTATATCTCTTTAGCTTTAGGTTGAGGTATAGATTCTTAATATAAATTGGTTATATCACAGAAGCATTTGCTATGTAAGATATAATCCTTCATTTATCAAGAAAAGAGGTGACATGATGGCAGTAAAAATTAGACTTAAGAGAATTGGATCAAAAAAGAACCCTCATTATAGGGTTGTTGTTGCAGACTCCAGATCACCACGGGATGGTCGATTTATTGAAGAAATCGGATACTATCATCCACTAGCCAACCCTTCAGTGGTTAAAATAGATGCTGAAAAGGCTAAGAAGTGGCTAGGAAATGGTGCGCAACCAACAGATACCGTTAGAGAACTCTTGAAGAAGAACGGTATTCTAGAAGCTTAAGAAAGAACTCTATTAATAGTAAAAAATCAATTACGGGGGTATATTAAATGGGAGAATTAGTTAAGTTTATTGCTCAATCCCTAGTAGATAATCCAGATCAGGTTGATGTTCGAGAAATCGAAGGGGAACAAACCGTTGTTATAGAACTAAGGGTAGCCCCCGAGGATATGGGCAAGGTCATTGGGAAGCAAGGACGAATTGCCAAGGCTATTCGTACAGTTGTAAAAGCTGCAGCCACCAAGAACAATAAAAGGGCTGTTGTTGAAATTATATAAGGTATAGGAAGTAAAGGAAATTGTTACAATATCTTTCGGTTGGATATATATTAAAGCCCCAGGGAATCAAGGGAGAAATTAAAGTTGAGCCTCTTACAGACTATATAGAACGTTTTGATGAACTGGACACCCTCTATATAAAAGAAGGGGATCAATGCCAGCCCGTCAATGTTATTGCTAGAAGATATAGGGGCAACCATGTCTTCTTGCGATTGGAAGGCTATAAAGATATAAATCAAGTAGAAGAACTTAGAGGGGAATATCTTTGGATTCCTAGAGAAGAGGCCAGAGAATTGCCTGAAGATACATTCTTTATAGCAGATATAGTAGGATGCGCTGTATATACCCAAGAAGGACAAGACTTAGGTCGCGTGGATAGCGTAATTCATACTGGCAGCAACGATGTTTATATAACGAAAGGTTCCATGGGAGAGATTTTAATTCCTGGGCTCAAAAAAGTTGTTTTGGATGTAGATATTCAAAGTAGAAAGATTACAGTAGCAGCGCAGGAATTGGAGGGGTTATTACCCAATGCTGATTGATGTTCTTACCCTGTTCCCTGAAATGTTTAGTGGAGTATTAGGGACTAGCATTATAGGACGAGCAAGGGAAAAAGGAATACTGGATATTAACCTTATTAATATCAGGGATTTTGCTAAGAACAAACATAAACAAGTCGATGACTATCCATATGGTGGAGGACCGGGGATGGTTATGTCGCCGCAGCCCTTGTTTGATGCTTTTTATCATCTATTGGAAGCCTCACCTACAGCTAGAGTTATTTATTTCTCCCCTCAGGGTAAAACCTTAAGACAGGAGATGGCAGAGAAGTACGCCAATATGTCCCATTTAATACTACTTTGCGGGCATTATGAAGGCGTTGACCAAAGGGTTATAGACAGGTTTGTCGACGAAGAGTTATCAATAGGAGATTATGTTCTAACTGGTGGAGAGCTACCATCCATGGTCTTTATAGATTGTATAAGCCGGTTGATACCGGGTGTGCTGGGCAGCTCCCTGTCTGCAGACGATGAATCCTTTAGCAATGGCCTTTTGGAGTATCCTCATTATACTCGTCCTCAGGTTTACCAAGGACTGAAGGTGCCTGAAGTTCTCTTATCAGGAAATCACAAGGAGATTGAAAGATGGAGAAAGAAGGAGAGTCTTCGCAACACATTAAAGAAGCGACCAGACTTGTTAGAGAAAGCCAACCTGGATCTGGAAGAAGGCAGACTAATTGATGAAATAAAGAATAATAAATGATAAGATGACTAGCTCAAATATTTATTGCCTTGAAAATAGCGGTATGCTATAATGAGCTTTGTGATTACGGACGTTCCTCTGTCTAGAATTAGTTAAGAACGTTTGGGATGGAAGGAGGTAGTTGTAAACATGGATGTAATTCGTGCTATCGAAAAAGAACAGATGAAAAAGGATATCCCTAAGTTTAATATAGGGGACACTGTTAGAGTTTATGTAAAGGTTGTTGAAGGTACTAGGGAAAGATTGCAAGCCTTTGAGGGAATTGTTATACAGAAGAAGAATGGTGGAATTCGTGAGACATTTACCGTACGTAGATTATCCTATGGTGTAGGTGTAGAAAGGGTATTCCCAGTTCATTCACCTAAGATTGATCGGATAGATGTAATTCGAAGAGGTAAGGTTCGTAGAGCTAAACTATTTTATCTAAGAGATAGGGTAGGAAAAGCAGTAAGAGTTAAAGAAAGAAAACGCTAAGGATGTGGGACTGAAAACAGTCCCATATTTTTTCAGTTCTTTCTTATAGGGAGATGACAGAACATGAAAGATATAAAGAGTGAGATTAAAGAGTGGATTCAGGTTATACTGATTGCCGTTGTAGTATCAATGTTTATCCGTATATTTTTATTTGAGACCACTTTAGTATATGGTAAGTCTATGTCATCCACTTTGCATCACAGAGACAGGGTCATAATTAATAAACTTGTATACCGTTTTTATTCTCCGGATAGGGGAGATATAGTGGTATTTAAGAATCCTGATAATATGAAAGAAAATTATGTTAAGCGTGTAATCGGTATACCGGGAGACACCATTGAAATAATAGATGAGAAGCTATATGTAAATGATAAATTAGTTGAAGAACCTTATATAAGTGAACCTACCATAGGAGACTTCCCCAAGGTTACAGTTCCTCCAGATACTATATTTGTCATGGGAGATAATCGTAATCATAGCCAAGATAGCAGAAATCCCTTAGTGGGCTTTGTTCCCATTGATAATGTCATAGGAAAGGCCCAACTGCGAATTTGGCCCCTTGAGGATTTGACTTATTTTAAGTAGTATGAAAGGAGATATGGGCTTGAATATAAACTGGTATCCGGGCCATATGGCCAAGGCCAAAAGGCTTATATCAGAGAACGTAAGGCTAGTAGATATAATATTTGAAATAAGGGATGCTCGTATCCCTGTAAGCAGTGGTAATCCTGATTTTAATGATCTTTTTTTGAATAAGTCTAGGATAATATTTCTAAACAAGGGAGATTTGGCCAATCCTTCAATTACCCGGGATTGGGTTGATAGCTTGGCTAATGAGGAAATAAAAGCTATACCTGTCAACTCCTTAGACCCTAGAGAAACCAATAAGGTAAAGGATATAATACTGAAAACAGCAGAGGAACTTCATAAAGATATTCAAAAAAGGAAAGGGATAAAGAAGACCATAAGGGCTATGGTCATAGGGATACCCAATGTTGGGAAATCCGCCTTTATAAATGGCATTGCTGGACGGAAAAAAGCAAAAACAGGCAATAAACCGGGAGTCACAAAGACTAAGCAGTGGATAAGGGTAAACCCCTATGTAGAACTTTTGGACACTCCGGGATTGCTATGGCCCAAGCTGGATAATAGGGAGGTAGCTCTTAATTTGGCATACACTGGTACTATCAAGGAGGAGATTCTTGATACAGAAGAAGTGGTGCATTATTTTCTGGAGAAGGCTAAGGTAGAATTTCCAGAGGTCCTTATATCCAGGTATGGGGAATTGGATATGGATTTAAAGGGGTATGAAATTTTGGAAAGTATATGCCAACAAAAAGGATGGATTCAAGCAGGTGGCCTCGCTGATACCGACAGAGGCTCAAGGCATCTTTTAGATGATTTCCAACAGGGAAGACTAGGCAGACTTACATTAGAGTTACCGTCTAAATAATATGGAGATATGGTGTTTAATAGATGAGGATTGAGAAGTTAAGCATTGTTGAGGTCAGGCAACTAATTAAAGATAGTTCATCGGAAGAGCTCCGGATCTTGCTGGATCTGGTTAAACTAGATTCAAGAAAAGGTGTAAGACGTTTATATAATATAATACTTGGTAGACTCAAAAAAGAAGAGGATAGGCTAAAGAAAAAAGAGCTATTGTTAAGGGAAGAGAGAATGCTGTGGGGCATGGGATATGAAAAAGTCGGAGGACTGGATGAGGCTGGTAGAGGGCCCCTTGCCGGGCCGGTTGTAGCTGCCTGTGTGGTATTTAGCCCTGGAACATACATAGATGGAATAGATGATTCCAAGAAGCTGTCTCCAGCTAGGAGAAACAGGCTTTTTGATATTATAATGGATAAGGCTCTTGCTGTAGGAGTCGGTCGTGTGGATGCGCAGGAAATTGATCGTATAAATATCTTAAATGCTACTCGCCGAGCCATGGAGGAGGCTGTAGCTAAGTGCTATCCAGATCTGGATTTTTTATTGGTGGATGCCATGGAAGGGGATTTCTCTGTTTCCTATAAATCCCTTGTCAAAGGAGATGCTAACTCTCATTCTATAGCTGCTGCATCCATTATTGCCAAGGTTACAAGGGATAGAGAGATGCTAAAATTCGACAAGGAATACCCAGAATACGGCTTTGATAGTCATAAAGGGTATGGAACCAAAAGTCATATAGAGACAATTAAAGAGATAGGTTTGTGTCCTATACATAGGAGAACCTTTACTGGCAAGCTTGTCAAAGACTAGTTTAGCCAAACTCCATCACTAGTATTGGACCAGAAAATGGGCAAATTATTGAACTGGAGAAAGGGTTATGAATCGGAAAAAGCTAGGCAGTTGGGGAGAAGAACAGGCAAGAAAATATCTAGAAAACCAAGGTTTTCTTATCCTAGATAATAATTATCGGTGTAAGCTAGGAGAAATAGATTTGATAGCCATGGATGGAGACTCCTTGGTGTTTATCGAAGTTAAGACCAGAAGATCTACGGCCTATGGATTTCCCATGGAGGCGGTAGGAAAAAGGAAGCAAAGCAAATACATTCAAATGGCTTCTATATACATTAAGGAAAAGGCCATGGCTCAGGTTCCCTTTCGCTTTGATGTAATTGAGATTATGGCTAAGGGGCAGGGCCAATGGGATATCAATCATATTCCCAATGCTTTTCAATCTATTGGTGGCAGGTATTATTTTTAAATTTTTTGATCTTTTTATTAACCCTTTGAGAGTCATGGAAGCTTTTGCGTTGGAGGAAATACCATATGGATTATCGTAAATTATTTAGGGAGATAAATCAGGGACAGTGGCAGGGAGTTTATCTCTTTTTTGGTGAGGAACAATATATAAAACAGCAGGCATTGGACCAGGCTATAGATGCATTGCTGGATCCATCCTTTAAAGAACTTAACTATGATCAGATAGAAGGGGCTAATGTAGATTTGGATACTATCATAAATGCCTGTGAGACCCTGCCCTTTATGTCTGAAAGAAGATTAGTGGTTTTGAAGGACCTTTCAGTATTTGGCGGCAAGTCAGACGGAGATATAGATGAGGATGGATTTCTGGAATATATAAAAAAAATGTCTGATACAACCTGCCTTATTCTTTATTGCCGAGATGGTGTAGATAAAAGGAAGAAGGTATATAGATATATCAATAAAACCGGTAGGGCTATAGAGTTTAAGCATATATCAGGCAGGGAGCTTTATAAATGGATCAACCAAAAGGTGGAAGAGCAAGGGAAAAACATTTCATATGAGGCTATGGGGCATATAGTAGACCGGATAGGTAACAAGTTAGAGGATATATCAAATGAAATAAAAAAACTGGTTTCTTATGTTGGAAAGAGGGACAAGATAGATATTCAGGATATTGATGAAGTGGTGGTCCCTACCCTTGAGGAGAGCATCTTTCAGCTGGTGGATGCTATTGGAGAAAAGAAGAGTAACCGGGCCTTGGTGGTTCTGGGCAACCTTATCTATGAAGGAGGACAAGCTACACCACCCATTCTTGCCATGATTGCCAGGCAGTTTAGAATTATACTCCAATGCAAGGGCTTACATGAGAAGGGATACAACTCAGCTACCATAGCTACAAAGCTAAAACAAAGGCCCTTTGTAGTCAGGAAATGTTTATCTCAAGGCAGGAACTTTACTGTTGAGCAGCTGAAGGAAGGGTTGGAGCTATGTTTAAAGGTTGACTACCATATCAAGGTGGGAAAGATTCAGGATACCCTAGGACTGGAGCTAATTATCGTAAAAATGTGCAATCAATAATTAGTTTTTTCTAAATCAGTAATGAAGTGAACGTTAAATTGCCATAATAATTGTAGGGTTAATCATTACACTTGGTTAATAAAGTCGTACATATTAAACTGTTGTGCTAATTCAACAGTTGCTACTATATAAGTATTGTTAGCTGCTGATAAGTGATCGGACAAAGCTCCACCATCCATTATTGATAACATAAATCAATTATCATAATGGGTTATCTTATTCAGTGTTTTACATACAACAAAAGCTTCCATATCTAGGAAGCTTTTTGCCACATCTAGTATTAAATTTATTCTTGGTTTTGAGCTGCTTGTAGTCTTAAAGCTAACTGTGATTTTTTTCTATTGGCTGCATTCTTGTGGAAGACACCCTTAGCAGCTGCCTTGTCAATGCTACTACTAATCCTTGGATATAAGGCACGAGCGTTGTCCAAATCCCCTTCAGCAATAGCGGCTTCGAACTTTTTAATAGCAGTTTTAATGTTTGATTTTATTGACTTATTTTGCATAGTTTTAGTGTTTGCAATTTTTATTCTCTTAATAGCAGATTTAATATTGGCCAAGTACTTCACCTCCTTGAATGAATCAGCGAAAATAATTTTATCATGAACCTTGGGAAAAGGCAAGGAAATTGTAGCATAATTGGATACAATCGAATAAAAAAAGCCTTAAAGGCTAACATAGAGATATAAAAGCAGGATGCTAATAAGAAGAGGTGAAAATGTATGACTAGAATTAGAACCGATTTAGCCTTGGAGGCCAGGGAACTATATAGCCATCATAAAGATGATATGATGGGGGTTGAAAGTGAAAGCCATAATGAAAATGGTATGGAGATAACTAGAGTTAGGATTACCAGTCCTGAAGGAGAAAGGAAGCTGGGCAAAGCCATGGGTAACTATATAACAATAGAAGCGGCAGCGATAAAGGATAGGAACCCGGAATATTATGAGCTGGTAAGCCAAAACTTAAGCAATGAGCTAAAGTCCTTACTTAATCTTCATAATAAGAGTAATATATTGGTAGTAGGACTGGGCAATTGGAATATCACTCCTGATTCATTAGGGCCTAAAGTGGTTGATAGGATTATGGTGACCAGACATATTTTGAAGTTAATACCTGAGCAGGTAGATGAAAGAGTACAGGCAGTTTGTGCAATAGCCCCAGGAGTACTGGGTATTACAGGCATGGAGACAGGGGAAATTGTTAAGGGTATAGTGGATAGGGTCAGACCAGACGTTGTTATCGTCATTGATGCTTTAGCATCACGAAAGACTCAAAGGATAGGCACCACAATTCAGATAGCGGATACAGGGATAAATCCAGGATCGGGAATAGGCAACAAACGAATGGGTATAAGTGAGGAAACATTAGGTGTAAAAACCATAGCCATAGGGGTACCAATGGTTGTCTATGCCCATACAATAGGCAGGGATTCCCTTGAAATTCTTATTAAGGAGTTTTCTAATCAGGCAACTCCAGGAACTGAGTTTTATAAGATGTTAGGTAGTATGCAAGAAGCGGATCTGGACGCTATGGTAAGTAAGGTTCTTAGCCAGGGGATGGGAGATTTGGTGGTTACTCCAAAAGAGGTAGATATGCTAATAGATGATATATCGGGAATCCTATCCGATGGATTGAATTTGGCCCTTCATCATAATATATCTCTGGAAGAATCCCGTCGTTTCATGCATTGATCAAAACCATGGCTTGAAGATTAAAGGACAAGTAGATTAGAGTGGAAACTGAGGATAAAAATAAATTTGAGGAAGAGGAGAAGAAGGCTATTCTTCTCCTTAATACTGATAGCTATTATGTTTGGCTTGGCCATAGTATTTACCAACAATACAATGATCTAGGTCACTGACTTATTCCTTGATAAAAATCTAATTATAATGCTATAGTTACAATAGAGTTGCTTTTTTATGCTTTTTTGATTATTATAGGTATGATTAATTGAATGTTTATTTATGACTTTTAAGGGGGAAACAAAAAGCATGTCCAATGCTAGACAGGAAAAGATAAGAAACTTTTGTATTATTGCACATATTGATCATGGAAAATCTACACTGGCAGATAGGATTTTGGAAACTACCGGTGTCTTAAGCGAAAGGGAAATGGAGAAACAAGTTTTAGACGACATGGATCTTGAGAAAGAGCGGGGAATCACCATAAAGTCTAAAGCAGTTCGATTAAGCTATAGAGACGAAGATGGGGAAGAATACATTTTGAACCTTATCGACACTCCAGGGCACGTTGATTTTGCCTATGAAGTATCTAGAAGCCTGGCGGCTTGTGAGGGCGCCATATTGGTAGTAGATGCTTCTCAGGGTATTGAAGCGCAAACCCTAGCCAATGTCTATCTGGCTTTGGAACACGATTTGGAGATAGTGCCAGTAATAAATAAGATAGATCTCACAAGTGCTAGGCCCGATTGGGTCAAGAAAGAAATAGAAGATGTTATTGGCTTAGTGGCCGAAGATGCTCCTTTGATTTCTGCAAAGAATGGTATAGGGATTGAAAGGGTTATAGAAAAAATAGTTAGCGACATTCCATCGCCGGATGGGGATACAGATGCACCTCTGCGGGCCCTAATATTTGACTCATTCTACGATAATTATCGAGGTGTTATCGCCTATATCCGTGTCAAGGAAGGGAGTTTAAAGGTAGGGGATAAAATCCAGATGATGGCAACAGGCAAGGAATTTGAGGTAACCGATGTAGGGGTCTTCAAGCGAGATTTAACTCCCGTTCGAGAACTTAGGGCTGGAGAAGTAGGATATGTAGCTGCCAGCATAAAGAATGTTAGAGATACAAGAGTGGGTGATACTATAACCCATGTGGACAGGCCTGCCAAAGAGCCCCTGCCAGGATATCGGAAGGTAAACCCAATGGTATATAGTGGCATTTATCCTGCAGACGGGGCCAGATATGATGAGTTAAGGGATGCTCTAGATAAGCTCCATATAAATGATGCTTCTTTAACCTTTGAGGCAGAGACCTCGGTAGCCTTGGGCTTTGGCTTTAGATGTGGGTTTTTGGGCCTTCTTCATATGGATATAGTTCAGGAGAGATTGGAGAGGGAATATGATTTGGACTTGGTGACTACAGCCCCTAGCGTTATATATAAGGTAGTAACCAATGACGGTGTTGAGCATGATGTCTCCAACCCTACAAACCTGCCTGATCCAGCAGAAATTGAATATATGGAAGAGCCCATAGTAAACGCCCAGATAATGGTTCCAACGGAATATGTAGGTGCTATTATGGAACTGTGCCAGGAAAGGCGGGGAACATACAAGGATATGGAATACATGGAAGAAACTCGTGTACTTTTAACCTATGAACTTCCGCTGAATGAAATTATTTATGACTTTTTTGATGCACTCAAATCCAGATCTAGAGGCTACGCATCCTTTGACTATGAGCTTATCGGCTATCAAGAATCGGAGCTTGTTAAGCTGGATATCTTACTTAATGGTGAGGTTGTGGATGCCTTGTCCCTAATCGTACACCAGGATAAGGCCTATACCAGAGGAAGGGGTATAGCTGAAAAGCTTAAGGAACTCATTCCACGTCAAATGTTTGAGATTCCTATTCAGGCGGCTATTGGTAATAAGATTATTGCTCGAGAAACCATAAAGGCCCTTCGAAAAGACGTATTGGCCAAATGTTACGGTGGAGATATTAGCCGGAAGAAAAAACTGCTGGAGAAACAGAAGGAAGGTAAAAAGCGGATGCGTCAGGTGGGCTCGGTAGAGGTACCCCAGGAAGCCTTTATGTCTGTGCTGAAGTTTGATTGATGGAGGAATAGTATATGAAGAAAGATATCTTAGGGCTCTATATCCATTTTCCCTTTTGCCGTAGGAAATGTTTATACTGTGACTTTCCATCTTATTCAGGTAAGGAAGCTTTGATGGATGAATATATGGCTGCTGTCAAAGCTGAGATTGACCAGGTTAAAAAACTCGTAGTGGAAAGAGAAGTTGATACTATTTTTTGTGGTGGGGGTACTCCCACCCTTTTTAGTGGGCAAAAACTAGAAGAACTACTTACTTATATAAAGGATAGTTTTTCAGTTTCCCAAAAGGCAGAAATCACCATTGAGGCCAATCCTGAGACCTTGGACAGACAGAAACTGGAAATTCTAAGAAGAGCCGGTATCAATCGTCTTAGTATAGGAATGCAGGCTGGACAGGATGAGCATATAAAAAAGTTAGGTAGAATCCATACTGTAAGGGATGTAGAAAGAAGCGTACAGTGGGCTAGGGATCTGGGCTTTAAGAATATAAACTTAGATTTAATGTTTGGATTACCCAACCAAAGCTTAGATGAGTGGATGGAGTCATTGGACATGGCCCTAGGCATGGATATAGAGCATCTCTCTACTTATGGCCTAATATTGGAAGAGGGAACTCCTTTTTTTAACTTACAGCGACAGGGACATCTTAATACTCCTTCTGAGGAAGTAGAGAGGGAAATGTATCACAGAACCGGCCCATATTTACAAGCAAAGGGATATACCCAATATGAGATCTCCAACTTTGCGAAGCCAGGCATGGAGTGTAGGCATAACTTGATCTATTGGAAGAACGGAGATTATATCGGTATAGGAGGCGGGGCTCATTCATCTTTAGAGGGTAAGAGATGGTCAAACTATAGTGATATTTCTAAATACATGGATAGTATCAATGATAAAGGGGTAGGGAAAGAGCATGGCCAAACAATCCCTATAGAGGAGCAGCGATTTGAGACCATTATGATGGGGCTAAGACTGATAGAAGGGATATCAAAATTAGAATTTCGTGAAAGGTTTGGCCAGCCTCTAGAATACTACTATAGGGATGCCGTGGAGATACTCAAGAAAAAAGCCATGCTAGAAGAGAATGAAAACAGTATATATTTAACGCCTAAGGGGATGGATTTTCAGAATCAGGTTCTACTTTATTTTATGGATTAAAATTATATGACAAAATGGTAAAAACTAT
>JAAYTG010000211.1 GCA_012518075.1 Clostridiales bacterium
TAGGTCTTATGATAGTGGAGGGTAGGCCTAAAGTACTGGAGTTTAATGTAAGATTTGGAGACCCGGAAACTGAGGTCCTTATCCCTAGACTTGAACCCGATATAATTCAGATATTTGAAAAGACCATAGACTCATCGTTGACGGATGAAGATATTAAATGGAGTCAGGAGAGCTGCATAACTGTAGTTCTAACCTCAGAGGGATATCCCGGAGAATATAAAAAGGGTTATGAGATAAAAATAGATGGTGCCCTGGATGATGATATAATCCTATTTCACAACGGAACCAAAGAGAATGATGGTAAGCTTCTAACAGATGGAGGAAGGGTCTTGTCTATTACAGCCTTAGGCTGTTCCTTAGATGAAGCAGGAGAGAGGGTATACTCAAACATTGATAGGATAAGTTTTGAGGGGATGGGTTTTAGAGGAGATATAGGTAAATAATCTAAAGTAATAGAAACTATATCTAAATCCGAACATTAAAATAAAATATCAAGAAAATGTTCAAATATTCATTGACATTTTAGCAGTGCTTTGGTATATTATTTATATGACAGATATCGCTCATATAATCCTGATAATTGGTTCAGGAGTTTCTACTGGGCAGCCGTAACTGCCAGGCTATGGGTGAATTGTATGGTATTGTAGAGCTATATGGCTTTTACGATATAGGCATGTGGATTCACTCAGGTCATGAATCTATTTGCCTATTTTTTATTTAGGGAATTACCGCAAGACCTGACAATATCAAAGGAGGAAACACAAATGAACGGTTTCTTTGAACGTACTTTCAAGCTAAAAGAGCACAATACTAACGTAAGAACTGAGATTATGGCCGGTATTACAACATTTATGACTATGGCTTATATTCTAGTTGTAAATCCTAATATTCTGGCTACTACCGGTATGGATTGGGGTGCAATATTTACTGCAACAGCACTTTCTGCAGCAATAGCTACAATTACCATGGCGTTTTTAGCTAACTATCCTGTCGCTCTTGCATCAGGAATGGGACTTAATGCTTTTTTTGCAATTGTAGCAGCCCAATATTCATGGCAAATTGCATTAACTGCAATACTTATTGAGGGTATAATATTTGTTATTTTGTCATTCTTTAAGTTTAGAGAAGCAATTGTCAATGGCATTCCTGAAAACCTCAAATATGCTATTACCGTTGGAATAGGATTATTTATTGCACTTATAGGGTTACAAAATGCTGGAATAGTAGTTCCAAATGAAGGAACTATGATAGGACTTGGGAACTTAACAGATATTACCGTTGTTTTAGCCCTTATTGGTTTATTAGCTACTGTTTATATGACACATAAGGGAGTAAAAGGTGCACTTCTTTGGGGCATCTTAGGCACCTATGTCTTGGGAATTATTTGCCAGTTGACAGGTTTGTATGCTGTTGATTCCGAAATAGGCAGATTTGATCTTCTTCCATCATGGCAGCTTATCTCTCTACCACCTTCAGTATCATCTACATTTTTAAAATTTGATTTTGCTGGAGCATTTAAACTAGGATTTGATTTCTTTGTTATTTTGTTTTCATTCTTGTTCGTGGATATTTTTGATACAGTAGGAACTCTTATTGGTGTAGCCAGCAAGGGAAATCTCCTTGATAAAGACGGTAAACTACCGAAGGCGAAAGAAGCATTATTAGCGGATGCAGTGGGTACCGTTTCAGGTGCTTGCTTGGGTACCTCTACTGTTACTAGTTTTGTGGAAAGTGCATCAGGCGTAGCTGAAGGAGGAAGGA
>JAAYTG010000036.1 GCA_012518075.1 Clostridiales bacterium
GGTAATGCCTGGTGACAACATTGATATGGACGTAGAGCTAATCACTCCCATCGCCATTGAAGAAGGTTTAAGATTTGCTATCCGTGAAGGCGGCAGAACTGTCGGTGCCGGTGTTGTTGCTAGTGTTGCTCAATAAGAAGAGTATTTAGTGGCGGGAGTTACTACTCCTGTCACTAATTATTGTAAAGCTATATATTTATCCTAAAAGGAAGGATACAAAAATAAGATTTTATATACTAATAAATGCATTCAAAAGCTAAAAAAGGCTTGATTTTGTACGACATTTATTATAAAATAAAATAGTTGCGCTGCGCGTAAGGGCACGCGCGGCTAAGTGTACACGGGAGAATCTCCTGAAGGGATATAAGGAGGGAAGACATGGCAAGTCAGAAGATAAGAATAAAATTAAAAGCTTATGATCATACATTGATTGATCAGTCTGCAGTGCGAATCGTTGAAACCGCTAAGAAAACCGGTGCTAAGGTATCGGGCCCAATCCCGCTACCTACTGAGAAGGATATCATTACCATATTGAGGGCCCCCCATAAATACAAGGATTCCCGTGAGCAGTTTGAGATGAGGACCCACAAACGTCTAATTGACATTTTAAGTCCTACCTCTAAAACCGTCGATTCTTTAATGCGACTGGATCTGCCGGCTGGTGTAGATATCGAGATCAAACTATAAGCTAAGGGATTATGAACATTTCATGCAGAACGGAGGTTGAAAGACATGAACAAAGGGATTCTAGGGAAAAAGCTAGGGATGACTCAGCTTTTTACCGAAGAAGGTACCGTCATCCCGGTTACTGTTATAGAAGCCGGTCCTTGCGTGGTCACTCAGATCAAGACCCAAGACAAGGATGGATATAACGCTGTTCAAGTAGGATACGGCGAAATTCGTGAAAAACTGGTCAACAAGCCTTTGAAAGGGCATTTTGATAAAGCGGATGTTTCCTACAGAAGGTATGTACGTGAATTCCTCTTTGATAATGTTGAAGATTACGAAATCGGACAAGAGATTAATGTAGATACATTTGAGGAAGGGGATCGCGTTGATATAGTAGGTAGATCCAAAGGGAAAGGATTTGCTGGGAATATCAAAAGATTTGGTCACAGTAGAGGACTTATGAGTCACGGTTCTCGCTATCACAGGGGACCAGGTGCTATGAGTGCCGGTGGTTCACCTGCAAAGGTGTTAAAAAACAAAAAGCTCCCCGGCCGAATGGGCAACACCCGCACTACTGTGCAGAATCTTGAAATAGTTAAGATAGATACTGAGCGAAACTTGTTAATGATTAAGGGAGCTGTTCCTGGACCAAGGGGCAACATGGTCATTATCAAAGATACTGTAAAGAGGTAAGTTGAATTGGATACAGGAAAGGAGGAAAGGATATGCCCAAAGTAGCAGTTTACAATACCGAGGGTGCATCAGTAGGGGAAATTGAACTAAAGGATACTATCTTCGGTGTGAAAATAAATCAGGCTCTATTGCATCAAGTTGTAAGAATGCAACTAGCCAACAAGCGGCAAGGAACTCAATCAGCTTTAACTCGTGCAGAGGTTAGAGGAGGAGGGGCCAAGCCATGGAGACAAAAAGGTACCGGACGTGCCCGTCACGGCAGTATTCGTTCACCTATTTGGGTCAAGGGTGGTGTAGCATTCGCCCCAAAACCCAGGAATTATGGCTTTACCATGCCAAAGAAAATGCGTAGACAGGCACTAAAATCCGCATTATCCTCTAAAGTTAAAAGTGAACAAATATTGGTTCTAGACTCTTTAGAACTGGCACAGCCTAAGACTAAAGAAATGGTGAAAGTGCTTAAAAATCTTGAAGTTACCGGAAAAGCATTGGTGGTACTTCCTGAAAAGGATGAGACGGTAGCTAGAGCTGCTGGGAACCTTCAAGGAATTAAATTAGCCTCCGTTAACACATTAAACGTCCTAGACATATTGAATTATGATAAATTCATAATAACAAAAGAGGCTGTTGAAAAGGTCGAGGAGGTGTATGTATAATGAAAAATCCACATGATATAATCCTTCGACCAGTCCTAACGGAGAAAAGCTATGACCAGATAGCCGATAGAAAGTATACTTTCATAGTGGATGTGGACGCCAACAAGACAGAGATAAAAAAGGCTGTTGAAGAGATATTTGAAGTCAAAGTCGAAGGAGTTACTACCATTAGACAAAAGGGAAAACTTAAGCGACAAGGTATGTATGAAGGCCGTAGGCCTACCAGAAAGAAAGCCATTGTCAAACTGACGCCTGACAGTAAGGCTATTGAATTCTTTGAAGGCATGGCGTAATAAGTGACAGTAAGGAGGGAAAGAAATGGCGATCAAGAAGTTTAGATCTACTTCTCCTGCTAGAAGACATATGACGGTTTCCTCATTTGAGGAAATAACTAAGCTAACACCTGAAAAAAGCTTGCTAACAACTCTGAAGAGCAAGGCAGGCAGGAACTCTGATGGTCGGATTACCGTTCGTCATAGGGGTGGTGGAGTAAAGAGAAAATATAGAATAATTGACTTTAAACGAAATAAAGATGGAATTCCCGCAAAGGTGGCTGGCATTGAATATGATCCAAACAGAAGTGCAAATATTGCTCTGCTTCATTATGCTGATGGTGAGAAGCGATATATCATAGCACCTAATGGACTAAAGGACGGAGACATGGTTATGTCTGGTCCCGATGCTGATATAAAAGTGGGAAATGCCCTTCCCCTAAGGAATATCCCTTTAGGTACAGTAATTCATAATATAGAGCTTACTCCTGGCAAAGGAGGGCAGCTGGTACGTTCTGCTGGAAACTCAGCTCAGCTCTTGGCTAAAGAAGGTCAATATGCACATGTGAGACTTCCTTCAGGTGAAGTACGATTGGTCCTACTAAATTGCAAGGCTACCATAGGGCAAGTAGGCAATATAGACCATGAGAACATCACTATTGGAAAAGCTGGCCGAAAGCGCCATATGGGTATAAGACCAACGGTTCGTGGATCAGCTATGAACCCCGTCGATCACCCTCATGGTGGTGGAGAGGGAAGAGCACCTATAGGAAAACCTTCACCGGTTACACCTTGGGGCAAACCCACCTTGGGATATAAGACTAGGAAGAGAAAGAAATCTGATAGTTATATCATCAAGCGACGAGGCAAATAATTTCAGATAGATAAAAGATTTAGTGCTTTAAACAGGGAGTGAAAGGAGGCAGATGTATGAGCCGTTCGATTAAAAAAGGGCCCTTTGTAAGTGAAAGTCTTATGAAAAAGATAGTAGAGCTGAATAAGTCCGGCAAGAAAACTGTTATAAGGACCTGGTCTAGAGCTTCTACCATATTTCCTGAAATGGTAGGACACACCATAGCAGTCCATGATGGCAGAAAGCATGTACCGATATATATAACTGAGGAAATGGTAGGACATAAATTGGGGGAATTCGCTCCCACTAGGACCTTTAGAGGGCACGGCAATACCGAAAGGTCCACTGCACTCAGATAGGATTTCGGAAGGAGGAGATTTAAGTGGCATTAAGGATAAAAGAAAAGGCCATTAATCATAGAGAAAATGATGACAAGCGTCCCAGAGCCACTGCTAGATATATTCGGATGTCTCCCAGAAAGGTTAAGGCCGTTATCGACCTTATCCGCAACAAAAGCCTAGGTGAAGCCCAAGCGATTTTGGCGAACACCCCCAGAGCAGCAACTGAACCGGTACTAAAGGTGCTTAACTCTGCGGCTGCAAATGCGGAAAACAACCTGGGAATGGATCAGGATAGTCTTTATGTGGCAGAAGCCTACGCAAACCAGGGTCCAACCCTAAAGAGATTTAGGCCAAGGGCACATGGAAGAGCTGCTAGAATTAGAAAGAGGACCAGTCATATTACCATAATTTTGGATGAAAAGAAATAACAAGGAGGGATATGTTCGTGGGCCAAAAAATTAATCCGCATGGATTAAGGGTTGGCGTTATCAAAGATTGGGATGCTAAATGGTATGCATCCAAGAAGGATTTTGCCGATACCTTGATAGAAGATCACAAGATTAGAGAACTACTAAAGAAAAAACTATACGCTGCCGGCATCTCAAAGATAGAGATTGAACGAGCTGCCAATAGAGTAAAGATAAACATCTATACTGCGAAACCCGGAATCGTAATTGGAAGAGGCGGCTCAGGGGTAGATGCCCTAAAGGCAGAACTAGAAAAATATACAGGTAAGACGGTTCTTATCAATATAGTTGAGGTTAAGAATGCTGATACTGATGCCCAATTAGTGGCAGAAAACATAGCTTCTCAGCTGGAGAGAAGAATATCCTACCGTAGGGCTATGAAGCAGTCAATGACACGAGCTATGAGGGCCGGCGCTAAGGGTATTAAAACCATGGTAGCAGGACGTCTCAACGGAGCTGAGATCGCACGTTCCGAGAGATATCACGAAGGAACCATTCCTTTGCAGACCCTGAGAGCAGATATTGACTACGGCTTTGCTGAAGCAAATACCACCTATGGGAAATTAGGTGTAAAGGTTTGGATATACAAAGGTGAAGTTCTTCCCAGTGTAAAGAATCGTCCAACAACAGAGGGGGGAAACCGCAATGTTAATGCCTAAGAGAGTAAAACGGCGTAGAGTTCATCGTGGGCGAATGAAAGGTAAAGCAAATCGCGGCAATACCATAACCTACGGTGAATATGGATTGCAGGCAGTAGAGCCTGGCTGGGTTACTAGCAACCAGATTGAGTCTGCTCGTGTAGCCATGACCCGTTACATCAGAAGGGGTGGGAAAGTATGGATTAAAATATTCCCCCACAAGCCTGTAACAGCTAAACCTGCTGAAACCAGGATGGGAAGCGGTAAAGGGTCACCGGAGTACTGGGTAGCTGTTGTAAAACCTGGCAGAATAATGTTTGAAATTGCTGGAGTATCAGAAGAAGTAGCGAGGGAGGCTCTTAGACTGGCATCTTACAAGCTACCTTTAAAATGTAAATTTGTTCAGCGAGAAGAAATGGGTGGTGAGAGCAGTGAAAGCTAATAGATTTAGAGAATTAAGCGATCAGGAATTGCAGGAGAGAGTAGCTGAGTACAAAAGCGAACTTTTCAATCTTCGCTTTCAGCTAGCCACCGGTCAGTTGGAAAATCCTATGAGGATAAAAGAAGTAAAGAAAGATATAGCTCGCATAAAGACTATTATTCGTCAGAGGGAGCTACAATCCGCTCAGATGTAAGTTGAAGGGAGGATCATTCCATGGCAGATGACACAAGGGGCAGAAGGAAAGTTCGAATTGGGACCGTTGTCAGTAACAAGATGGATAAAACCATTGTAGTTTCTATTGAGCAACGCACCAAGCATAAGCTCTATGGTAAGACCATTAAGAGAACCAAGAAGCTAAAGGCTCATGATGAGACCAACCAATGCCAGGTCGGAGATCGCGTAAAGGTTATGGAAACTAGGCCTTTAAGTAAGGATAAACGCTGGCGTTTAGTCGAAATAATTGAGAAAGCTCAGTAATCTACTTGTAATTGTAACTGAGAGGAGGGTACGAGATGATACAGCAGGAGAGCCGATTAAAAGTTGCCGACAATACAGGAGCTAGGGAAATAATGTGTATTCGTGTATTAGGTGGAACACGCAGAAGGTATGGTAACATTGGTGATGTTATAGTAGCCTCTGTCAAAAGTGCAACACCCGGCGGTGTTGTTAAAAAAGGTGAAATTGTTAAGGCTGTTATCGTAAGAACAAAAAAAGGAATTCAGCGAAATGATGGTTCCTCTATTAGATTCGATGATAATGCAGCTGTCATTATAAATGATACAAGACAGCCCAGAGGTACCCGTATATTTGGGCCTGTCGCAAGAGAATTGAGAGAAAAAGACTATATGAGGATAATATCTCTCGCTCCCGAAGTACTTTAACAGAGGAGGTGGACAATGATGGCTGTAGCCAATAGAAAACTCCATATAAAAACTGGAGATACAGTAGAGATTATTTCAGGTAAGGATAAGGGAAAGCGCGGGAAGGTGCTTAGAACTATTCCAAGAGAAGGGAAAATAATCGTTGAAAATATTAATATGTTAACCGTGCATACAAAGCCACGAGGGATGAATCAGCCAGGAGGTATCATTCACCGAGAAGGTCCTATACATGCCTCAAAAGCCATGCCTGTATGTAAAAGCTGCAACAAGAAGACCAGGGTTGGTAAGCAGATATTAGAGGACGGGTCAAAAATGCGCGTATGTAAGGTGTGCGGTGAGACATTTAATGACTGAAGCATTGAAGGGAGGTAGCATTAGTGGCTCGATTAAAAGATTTATATGCGAAGGAAATTGTACCGGCTCTGATGGAGAGATTTCAATACAAGAATGTAATGGAAGTTCCAAAACTAGAAAAAGTAGTAATTAATATGGGAGTCGGTGACGCTAAAGAAAACCCTAAATTCCTTGAAAGTGCAGTCAATGATCTGAGTATTATCGCCGGTCAAAGACCAGTAATAACCCAAGCCAAGAAATCCGTATCTAACTTTAAGTTAAGAGAGGGAATGAAGATTGGTACAAAGGTTACACTGCGTGGAGATCGTATGTATGAGTTCGTTGATAAACTATTGAATATTGCACTACCTCGTGTTAGGGATTTTAGAGGAGTTTCAGAAAAAGCCTTTGATGGCCGAGGAAACTACTCACTAGGTATTCGGGAACAGCTAATCTTTCCTGAGATCAACTATGATCAGGTGGAAAAGGTTAGAGGAATGGATATAGCTTTTGTAACTACAGCGAAGACTGACGAAGAGTCAAGGGAATTTTTAAGATTGTTAGGTATGCCTTTCGCAAAACAATAATAAGGAGGGAAAGCGAGTGGCGAAAAAATCACTAATCGTTAAGCAGCAGCGTAAACCTAAATATTCTACTAGGGCTTATAACAGATGTCGTATTTGTGGTCGTCCCCATGCATATTTGAGGAAATTTGGTTTATGCCGTATCTGCTTCAGAGAAATGGCTTATAAAGGGCAAATTCCCGGTGTTAGAAAAGCCAGCTGGTAGACTGGAGAGATTGGAAGGAGGTAAAACATATGGTTATGACCGATCCCATTGCAGATATGCTGACACGCATTCGCAATGCCTTAGTGGCTAAACATGTAAGTATCAATGTGCCTGCTTCAAATATGAAGGCGGCTATTGCCGATATATTGCTTGAAGAAGGATTTATTAAAGGTTACACCCGTGTTGAGGATGGTAAACAGGGTGTTCTAAAAATAGATTTAAAGTACGGACCAAACGGTGAAAAGATTATCACCGGTTTAAAGAGGATTAGTAAACCTGGCTTAAGGGTTTATGTTAGAAAGGACCAGGTACCCAAGGTTCTAGGAGGACTGGGAATTGCCGTCCTGTCAACATCAAAAGGTGTAATCACTGATAAGAAAGCCCGTGAAGAAGGGGTTGGCGGAGAAGTCCTCTGCTACATTTGGTAATTTAAAGGTCTAACATCTAGAACCGAAAGGAGTTGTGTAGAGATGTCGCGAATTGGGAATCTTCCTATAGAGATTACCTCAGGCGTTACAGTAACGGTGGATGACAACAACCTTGTTAAGGTAAAGGGCCCCAAAGGGGAATTATCCCAGCCTATCCACCAGGACATTAAAGTTAAAGTGGAAGATAACTTAGTAATAGTTGAAAGATCATCCGACGCCAAATTTCAGAAATCCCTTCATGGACTAAGCAGATCTTTGATTGCTAATATGATTGAAGGTGTTTCAAAGGGTTTCCAGAAAAACCTTGATATAAATGGTGTAGGATATAGAGCCCAAAAACAAGGGAAGAAGCTTGTCTTGACTATTGGATACTCTCATCCTGTTGAAATAGAAGAAGCTGATGGCGTTGAGTTTGAAGTGCCCGCTCCTAATAAGGTAATTGTTAAGGGTATTGACAAACAAAAAGTAGGGGCTATGGCAGCCAAGGTAAGAGGCACAAGGCCACCTGAGCCATACAAGGGTAAGGGTATTAAGTATGAGAATGAAAGAATTATTCGAAAAGAAGGAAAGACGGGAGCATAAGCTAGGAAGGAGTGAAACAGGGTGATAAAAAAGACAAACAGAAATGTGGCACGAAAAGCGCGTCACTATAGAGTTAGAAAGAAAATATCTGGTACGGCAGACATGCCTCGCTTTAATGTTTTCCGCAGCCTTAATCACATCTATGTTCAAGTAATTGATGATGTAAAAGGTCATACCCTGGTATCAGCTTCCAGCCTTGACCCGGAAATCAAAAATGTTTCCGACAAGACGAAGAAGGAAGTTGCCAGAATGGTCGGAGAACTGGCTGCGCGAAGGGCTCAGGAGAAGGGAATTAAAAAAGTAGTTTTTGATCGTGGCGGATATATTTATCACGGAAGAGTTCAAGAAGTAGCAGCCGGTGCACGTGAAGCCGGACTGGAGTTTTAAGGAGGGAAATCGATGGAGCGAATTGATGCCAGCACACTGGATCTTAAAGAGAAAGTGGTCACCATCAACCGTGTTGCAAAGGTTGTAAAAGGTGGTAGAAACTTTCGTTTTAATACAGTAGTGGTGGTTGGAGATGAAAACGGTCATGTAGGTGTTGGGACAGGAAAAGCTACTGAGATTCCAGAAGCTATCCGAAAAGGAATCGAAGATGCAAAGAAGCATATGATTAAAGTTCCTATTGTTAACACCACAATACCTCATGAAGTACAAGGGAAATTTGGCAGCGGCAGCGTATTGATGATGCCTGCAAAAGAAGGTACCGGAGTTATTGCTGGCGGTCCTGTACGTGCGGTCTTGGAATTGGCTGGGATTAGAGACATATTGACCAAATCTCTGGGCTCAAGTAATCCAAGAAACATGGTTAACGCTACTATGGAAGGACTATCCAGACTAAAGACAGTCGAGGAAGTAGCCAGACTTCCTGGCAAGACTGCCGAAGAGATCTTAGGTTAGGGAGGCGAGGCTTGTGGCTAAACTAAAGGTTACCCAGGTGCGCAGCACCATCGGTTGCAAAAAGGACCAAATAGCAACCATGGAAGCTCTGGGATTGAGAAAAATTGGGAGTGAAAAGATACATGATGATTCTCCCGCTATTCGGGGAATGATCGAGAAAGTAAAACATCTAGTATCTGTTGAGGAGATTGACGCTTAAGGGAGGTGAATGCATTGAAGCTAAACCAATTGAGTCCTGCTGAAGGTTCTATTAAAAAATCAAAGAGAAAAGGGAGAGGCCCGGGATCAGGTCTAGGAAAAACTTCGGGTCGAGGTCACAAAGGACAGAAATCCAGGAGTGGCGGAGGCGTTCGCCCTGGCTTTGAAGGTGGACAGATGCCTTTAACCAGAAGACTCCCTAAGAGAGGTTTTACCAATATATTTGCTAAGGTTTATAGTGAAGTAAACCTAAAGCAGTTAAATAATTTTGAATCGGATACAGTGATTACACCTGAACTGCTTAAAGAAGCAGGTGTTATTAAAAAGTTGAATGACGGAGTAAAGATTTTAGGTAACGGAGAGTTAGACAAGAAACTTACTGTTAGAGCTCATAAATTCAGTAAAGCGGCTCAGGAAAAAATTGAGGCTGCTGGAGGAAAGGCCGAGGTGATTTAATATGTGGGACACCTTGCGTAATGCCTGGAGAATTAAAGATATAAGGAAAAAGATTACATTTACACTGATTATGCTGTTGATATATAGGGTTGGGTCCTTTATTCCAGTACCCTTTGTTGATAGCAGCTTCATAAAACAATTGGTTGGTGAAAACAACTTATTGGGATTGCTTGATATAATTTCTGGAGGAGCTTTTGGGAACTACACCATCTTTGCTATGGGTATAACACCCTATATTAACTCTTCTATTATCATGCAGCTGTTGACAGTAGCTATCCCTAAGTTGGAACAGCTCTCCAAGGAGGGCGAAGAAGGCCAGAAGAAGATTGCCCAATATACACGCTATCTCACAATAGTTTTGGCTTTCGTGCAATCCGCAGGAATTACCTATGGATTAGCAAATCAGGCTATGACCAATCGAACATTTTGGGGTTTCTTTGTAGTCTCCCTAACCCTTACCGCTGGGACGGCCTTCTTGATGTGGTTGGGTGAGCAGATAACTGAAAAAGGCATTGGCAACGGGATATCCATGATCATCTTCGCAAGTATTGTTTCCAGAATACCCATAGCCGTAGTTAGCCTATGGAATATGGCCTTTGTAGGGCAGGTTATGAGCCCATGGGCCTTGCCACTAATTTTAGTTTTTGTATTGGCACTAATTACGGGTGTAGTCTTTATCGATATGGGGCAGAGAAGAATTCCGGTACAGTATGCCAAAAGAGTAGTAGGTAGGAAGGTATATGGGGGTCAAAGTACTCATATCCCTATTAAGGTGAACTCCTCAGGGGTACTGCCAATAATCTTTGCAGTTTCAATCTTATCCCTGCCTCAAACCATCGGATTCTTTTTCCCAGAGAGTGGGTTCTATAGCTTTGTTGAGAAGTACTTTAGTCAGCAGTCTGCTGCATATGCTATAGTATATGCTCTGCTTATCGTATTCTTTACTTTCTTTTACACTCAGATCTCCTTTAATCCCATTGAGGTGGCTAACAACCTAAGGCAGTATGGGGGATTTGTACAAGGAATAAGACCAGGGAAACCTACATCCGATTATTTACTGAGGATTTCTAACCGTATTACCTTGGTAGGCTCCCTATTCCTAGCTGCAGTGGCGATTATACCTATTATCGTAGCTGGAATAACGAGTATTCCCATGTATCTTCAGGGAACAAGCATTCTTATCTTGGTAAGCGTTTCCCTAGAGACCTCTCAACAACTGGAAGCACAAATGCTCATGAGGCATTATAAAGGATTTTTAAAGTAGGGGATTACTGTTGATTATTATAAAGTCAAAAAGAGAACTGGAAGCTATGAAGGAAGCCGGAAAGATTGTAGCCGGAGCACTGGAAGAGGTGCGAAAGGCTATTGCCCCAGGTATAACAACGGTGCAGCTAGATCAAATTGCTGAAGAGTTCATATTGGGACAAGGAGCCACTCCCGCATTTAAGGGATATCAAGGCTATCCGGCAAGCATTTGTGCATCCCTTAATGACCAGGTAGTGCATGGAATTCCCGGTTCTACTGTTCTTAAAGAAGGAGATATCCTAAGTGTTGATATTGGTGCCTTCTTCGATGGATATTGCGGGGACGCGGCTAGAACCTATCCAGTAGGTAAGGTTTCACCCAAGGCCCTGAGATTGATAGAGGCAACCAAGGAATCTTTCTACAAAGGTCTTGAGTTTGCCCGGGAGGGCTACCGACTTTCGGACATTTCCCACGCAATACAAACATATGTTGAGGAGCGAGGGTATTCCGTTGTAAAGGCATTGGTAGGTCATGGAATCGGGCAACAGATGCATGAAGAGCCCCAGATACCAAATTTCGGGCCTCCTGGCAGAGGACCACGGTTGAGGCAAGGCATGACACTAGCTATTGAACCTATGGTAAATGAGGGAACTGACCAGGTAAGAATATTGGATGATGGCTGGACAGTGGTAACTCAGGATGGTAGCCTTTCTGCCCACTATGAACATACTATAGCAATAACAGATGGCCAGCCTTTAATACTGACGCAAGGAGAGTAGGTAAGGGTGAAGGACCATGATAAGGATTTAATAGGCAGGATAGTACTGTCCAAAGCTGGTAGGGACAAAGGAGATATATTTATTGTAGTTGGACAAATAGATCAGGATTATGTACTAATTGCCAATGGTGCAAATAGATCCGTGGATAAACCTAAGAAAAAGAAGATGAAGCACCTTGAGTTAAGACCTGATTATTTAGGAAAAATAAGGGATAAACTTTTAAAAGGACAGAAGCTGTTTGATTCAGAGATACGTAAGAGCTTGGAAACCTTGTAGGAACTGGCTTATATGCCAATCCAAACCGGGAAAAAAGGAAAAGAAAAAGGGAGGGTGGATTGTTTGGCCAAAGAGGATGTAATTGAAGTGGAAGGTACAGTTGTAGAAGCCCTGCCCAATGCTATGTTCCATGTTGAACTTGAAAATGGGCATAAGATATTGGGCCATATATCCGGTAAACTCCGCATGAATTTTATAAGGATATTGCCGGGGGATAAGGTGACGGTAGAACTATCGCCCTA